>JAEXYZ010000007.1 GCA_023405135.1 Bacillota bacterium
GCCTATTCTTCGTGGCAACGTGGCAGTAATGAAAATGGAAATGGTCTCTTACGTGAATTTTTTCCAAAGAAAACAAACTTCGATCAAGTCACAGAAGATGAGATGAAACAAGCACTTCAATTCATCAATCATCGACCAAGAAAATGTCTTGGTTGGAAAACTGCACATGAGGCGTTTCAGGAAGAACTGTTGCACTTAATTTGACAAAGTATTTTAGTTAGTAGGAACACTAGGAAAAATATCCCTCGTTTACAAGTGAATATCTTTTTCTGAAGAACATTCCTGAAGACAAAAAAGAGTGTAAACAAAGTCAAATTTAACTTTATATACACCTTTATTTGCCTATTTAGTCATTTATTTACTCATTAATTGCCAAGGATCGAGGATTTCTGCAATACTATTCATTTATTTCGTAAATTAAAGTATCAAATAATTTCCCATCTACATAAAGTAAAATCGCCCATTGTCCTGACTCTGGAATTTGAACGGATGAAGGAGCATGTGCATCGGCCCCATTGTTTTCCCCTCCTAATGTAAGTGACCAGTCAGTAGTTAATATCGGATAGACAGTTTCAGTTTCTTTATGGAAACCTACTACCGTTAATTCTTTGCCAACAGGATTGCCATTTCCCCATAGGTGCCACATCCATTTTTGACCGTTTAGGCTCGGCATATCTGCACCAATAACACCGGATTTATTTTCATTTCCGATGATTCCGCTATCGCCAAATTTTACTGCTTTTTGTTCCCAATCAATTGAATTAAAATCGCTTTCTTTTACGTAATTCGGGATATCTTCAGATAATAAAACAGTTTGTTCCTTCGTGCACCCTACTATGAATAAACACACTCCTAGCATAATGAATGCCAATAACCTTTTTCTTCCCATTAGCTTCCTCCTATAAATGTCATTGTCAAGTACAACTATTGATCCTATTATTTAACAGACGGAGCGATGGTATAAAATGTTTCATTTTTACAGATTTCCCTAATTTATTATAATTATAAAAATTATCTGGGTTATAAAACAGCGAGCTTAATCGTAAATTTTCTTATCAAACAGAGGGATATAGGCATTAACTTAATAATTAATCCAATGGTCTTACAATAAGGGAACTACTAAGAAACTTATGAATGAATAAAGACTATTATCTTGAAGCAATTTAATAGATTGACGTTTGTGCATAGGCACCAAAAACAATTACTCCCTTGCCCATTCAGCATACTAAGTGCGATTTGTTTTTATTTCGCCTTTAAACCTACCTCTTTAATCTTCACTTTTACTTTAACGTCGACAGTTACATCTTTATATATTTCTCTCCACTTGTCAGATGTTCTTATTTCTTTATCCCAATAATTTCGTAGTTTAGCACGTACATACTCTCCGAAACCTAATATATCTGACTGTTTTTCCTGCGTTTCCTTTATAAACTTTTCAAACTCTACTTTGAATGATTTTTGTGCAATACTCTCAATTCTTTTAATCGTCGAATTGTCATTAAGATTAATGTTGTTGCCATTTTTCCCTGTTATATTTCCAGTAATCTCAACAGAAATATTAAAATGAGGCTTTCCATTTTTTAATGTTACTTCATAATTGCTTTTTCGCTTAGTTGATTGAAACTGTACTGTTTCATTCTCTGTTATTTTAATAACAGCTGTTGAGCCTCCCGGATTATGTTCAATCAATCCATTTAAATAAGCAATCTGGTACGGCTTTGTATGCCCAACTAATTTATTAGAACGAAAATAACCTATTCCACTAATTTGAATAATTTCTTTTGATTTAACTGTTATATATGGTAAATAACCGTCTTGACCTTCATTTTCAAGAGCTATCCAAAACTTTCCTACTCTAATTTTCGGGAGTTTCCCCATTTTTATTGAAATATCAAGCATATCCCAACTTCCCTAATAAGGTTATACAGATGAATAATATTTTTGGGATACAGCGCAACAATAAAAACAATTGGCAGAATTAAATAAGATAAAACTCGATGACTCTTAAGGTGAAAAAGTTGACTCCCGTTATATATAACAATCAAATATCCTGACAGTATCGTTGTAAAAGCAGAAAGAATCCATATAATTAAGAACAAAATATCTAACCTTTCTAAAAGTTCAAAAGGGAGCTGAATCATAAAAGTCGCCGGAACGATTAATGCAAATGGGGAACCATCTACCATTAATACAACCCTGCCCTCAAGTAAATTTCCTACAGCTATATCTGGCCGTTCTGTATTTTTCACTTGAGGAAATGGCGACCTTGGATTATCTTGTATGAATTGTTCTATATACCCTGCATCGAGTATCCTATCAATATTAATTTTCTCCAGCCTCTGCTCAACGTCTTTAATTAAATTAGAATTAGCAATTCCTTCTATATAGAAAAGGCAAACATTCGTTTTCGTTAAAGAGCCAATTTCTAATGACTTCACTCTAAAGTCTGGAATAGGTAAACGTTCCCTAAGTAACGCTACATTTGTTTCTAATGACTCAATAAAACCATCCCGCGGCCCCCGAATGACTTGTTCTGTTTCCGGCTGCGTTATGCTACGTTTATCAAGATTTTTTGTATTGATAATAAATGCACTTTGAATTCCATCAATTAATAAAATGGTATTTCCTCTCAAAAGATCATTAACAATGGATGTTAATTGATCCTTCATTGCAATTTCAGCATGAAAGATGCACTTTTTCACGATTAAATCACTAATATTTTCGATAGGCTTCCCATCAACCATATAACCACTTGTAGCTACTAACAATGGTTCAATAATCTCTTTACCAATACTCTCTTTGTCTACTAAGCTACAAAGAAAAATAAAGTAGCATGCGTTTCACCAAATATCTCTATTTCTTGATCTAAAATCATGTTCTTTACTAAACTGTTGTTTAATAGTGCCAACAACTTCTTTATACGTAAATTTTATTTGTTCTTTTTTTAGATTATTGTCATTTTCAGATGGAGGATTTTGAGATTCCTGTAGGTTTTTTTTAGCAAAAGTTCGCCAAAATTTCATTGTACTTTTCTCCTTAAAAATAAGCTTAAAACACTTTTTTCACTACTTCTGTAGTGAAAACTAGTATAACTAAAGGAATAAGTATCAATACACTTTTTGGATAATATAAGAAGATAAACCTATTATAGACACAACTTATTCCCTAATTTTTTGTAAAATTAAAGATATATTTTTAATGCTTTTTTGTATAATTATGAACATAGTCGTATATATACTTTATGAGTGGATAAACTCATTAGGAACTCAAACTTTCTTTCGAGCGGATCTATCTTATCCATAAAATTAAAAAGGACTAATCAAAAATGAGTAAACCTCTCACTTTTAATTAGCCCTTTTATAATTATTATTCTTCGGTTTCAGCAAACCTTTTAATTCTTTCACCAATCTCATCACGAACTCGTTGGAAAAATGCCCATTTCTCTTCCTCGGTTCCTTGAGCTTTTGCTGGATCATCAAAGCCCCAATGCTCACGTTTAACTGAAGGCGGTGTAATAGGACATTTATCTGCTGCATCTCCACATAATGTAACGACTAAATCTGCATTGTTTAATATTTCATTATCTATAATATCTGAAGTTTGATTAGAAATATCAATACCTACTTCATTCATCGCTTTAATTGCATTCGGATTTACTCCATGTGCCTCGATACCAGCACTTTTCACTTCCCATCCAGCAGGTAAAAACTTTTTTGCCCATCCTTCTGCCATTTGGCTTCTACATGAATTTCCTGTACATAAGAAATAAATTGTTTTGTTCGTCATAATAGTCTCCTTTAAAATAAAATAAGCGTTACGAATAAACCTAATAATGTGAAGAACAGAATTGGGATAGTTAAAATAATACCTGTTTTAAAATACGTTCCCCAAGAGATTTTCACGCCTTTTTGTGAAAGAACATGAAGCCAAACTAAAGTTGCTAATGAACCGATTGGTGTAATTTTAGGACCGAGATCAGATCCAATCACATTGGCATAAATAAGTGCTTCCCTGACAATTTCTGTAGTATTCGTTTCTGCAATTGCTAATGCGTCAATCATTACAGTTGGTAAATTGTTCATGACAGAAGATAAGAGTGCCGCAATAAAGCCCATCGCGATTGTACCGACAAATAATCCTTGCTCAGCAAAATATTCAATGACACTAGATAAGGAATTCGTTAACCATGCATTACCTAACCCATAAACAACTACATACATTCCGATTGAGAAAAATACGATATTCCATGGTGCACCTTTAACAACAGCTGTCGTATTAACTGCTTTGCTTCTTCTAGCCATTAGTAAGAAAAAGATTGCGATGATACCCGCCACAAAAGAAACAGGAACATGAATAAATTCACTTGTAAAGTATCCGATTAATAATATTGCGAGCACAAACCATGAAAGACGAAACATTTTATAATCTTTTATTGCTTCTTTTGGAGCTCTTAATTTTGATAAATCATAATTTGCTGGAATATTTTTTCTAAAATAAATTAATAAAACGGTAATCGTTGCAATTAAAGAAAAAATGTTTGGAATCATCATTCTTGTAGCGTATTCTACGAAACCAATATTAAAGAAATCTGCTGATACGATGTTCACTAGATTACTTACTATGAACGGCAAGGAAGTTGTATCAGCTATAAATCCACTTGCCATAATAAATGGAAATATCATTTTTTCTTTGAAATTTAAATTTTGAACCATCGCTAAAACAATAGGTGTTAAAATTAAAGCCGCCCCGTCATTAGCAAATAATGCAGAAACGATTGCTCCTAGAATACTTACATATACAAACATTCGAATGCCATTACCTTTAGCGAATCTTGCCATATGTAATGCTGCCCATTCAAATAATCCAATTTCATCTAAAATAATCGAAATTAAAATAATTGCAATAAAAGTTAACGTTGCATTCCAAGTAATGCCAACAACTTCTGCAACATCATGAAAATCTACAACACCAACGAATAAAGCTAGTATTGCTCCTCCACACGCGGTCCAGCCTATATTTAAACCTTTTGGCTGCCAGATAACAAATATAAGTGTTATTAAAAATATCAATGATGCCAATATTGGAGTAATCAACAAACTCCCTCCTCCTACTCACAAATAATGCGTAATCCTTGTTCTTTTAGTTTTTGTAGATGAAAATCTTGATTTGGGAGATGTTGAAGTAAGCTTTTAACAAGAGGAAAAAACTCACATTGTCTATTTAAAGAGTAAATAATCCACTGCCCTTTTTTCGTTTCTCGAACTAGTCCTACATCTTTTAATTTACGAATATGCTGACTAATGGCTGGCTGACTCACTTTAAATACTTCTACAAACTCACATACACAATAATCATGAGATTCTAACATTTTAATCATCGTTAAACGCGTTTTATCACCTAACAATTTCAAAATTGTAGCTGTTGTATCTATTTCCATCCCTACTGAATTCAATTAATTCACCTCCGAATATAAGCTATTGTATAAACATATAAGTATATACTTATATAATAAATCGCTTATATAATGCTTTCAATACCTCTAAATGATGCCTCATATAAAAAGAGTTTAAGGAAAGTCATTCATAGCGAACTTTCCTTAAACTCTCTCTAAAGCATCTTAATTTAAAATAATCCTTCTAATTCTTACTTACACAATTTGCTTTTCAACAGATAAAGCATATAAAATTTTACCTAAACGTTTAATACCTTCTTCAATTACTTCTGGAGAAGAATTTGTATAGTTTAAACGCAATGTATTGACGTTTGTTTTGCTTGTATAGAATGGGTCCCCCGGTACAAAGGCAACTTTTTCTTCCATTGCTTTATAGAAGAAATCAAGAGCAGATGTGCCTTCTTCTAATGTTACCCAAATAAACATACCGCCATCTGGTTTTGTGTACTTAACAGTTGGTGGGAAGTATTTAGCAATAGCGTTCAGCATAGCATTTGCTTGTGTTTGGTACAGATTTATAATTTTCTCAACATGAGATTCTAAATCATTATTCATTAAATAATCATGAATTACAATTTGAGAGAAAATATTGGTGTGTAAATCTGTTGCCTGTTTTGCTGTATTAATATGATGCATCAACTCTTTATTTTTCGTTACGATATAGCCAAGACGCATCCCAGGCGTTACGATTTTTGAGAATGAACCAAGCAATACCGAGTTTTCGAAGCGACTAGCACCGATATAAGGTAATTGCTCTCCATTCCAACGTAAATCACCATACGGATCATCTTCTATCAGTACGACATCATAGTTTTTAACTACTTCATAAACAGCTTCACGATTTTCTCTTGAATACGTAATTCCAGTTGGGTTATGGAAGTTCGGTACAGCGTAAATAAATTTAATATTCTGATTATTTTTGAGCGTATTTTCCAATTGCTCAACATCTAATCCTTCTTCTTCTAATGGAACTGCGTAGAAGCTTGGTTCTGCCAAAGTAAATGCTTGGATAGCACCGAGATAACCTGGCTCCTCCATTACAATGCCTTCCCCTTTATTAATTAGCACTTGTGATATTAATTCTAATGCTTGCTGAGATCCAGTTGTTATTAAAATGTCTTCAGGATCAAAATCTAAGCCGAAGTTTTTCTTATATTTGTTTGCAATGTATTGACGTAATGGTAAATACCCTTCAGTAGTTGAATATTGGAATAATTTTGCTCCATTTTCTTCAATTGCATGATTGATTGAATGTTGTAGTTCATCAATTGGAAATGAAATAGGATTTGGTAAACCTCCAGCAAACGAAATGACGTCAGGCGCATCTGTCACTTTAAGTATATTTCGAATGAATGATGATGGAGTGTTTAAAATTTTTTCTGAGTACTTCATTTAAGTTTCCCTCTTTTTCGGAATAGTCGCTGATAGGATTTATAAAATCAAATCAGTGTTATCAGATTTTATCAGACTATTTAAAAAATTTCAAAGGAAAATTTATTAATTATTGTTAAAATGTCAAGAATATTTAACTTTTTTAAGATTAAAACTCTTTAAATTGCTCGAAGAACCTTTATTTAATCAACTTTACGAAGGGAATATTCTAACTTTTGATTTAGAAAAAAATTTTTTATATTCACATGTTTATGTTACATTCAAATTGCTGTTAATCCATATTTTCGCATTGAAATTTAAAGATACTAAAGGGGACATCTCAAAATGACTTTCAGACGCCCCCCTTACAAAAGTTCTTTTTATTCAGCAGATTTTAATTCACTTTCTTTTAACCATTTATGATTTGCTACTGTTTCTCCTGTCGTTGTTGTGAAATTCACCATGTAAACCGTAGTATCTTCTACTGTATCGATGACACCAGTGGCACCTTTCATACCCGGCTCATGATCTGCATTAATAATAATTTCTGCACCTTGATCTAATGTTTTTTCCCCAAGACCGTCTATTTCTTCTTTAATAACCCATTTATGATTTTCTTGATACTCATTTCCATTTGTAGGTGTATAAGAGACTGAATAAACGGTTGTTTCATAAGCTCCAACGATTGTTCCTTCAGATCCTAACATGCCTTCCATATGATCTCCTTCAATAATTACTTTGCTGCCAACTGGGAATTTTGGGTTTTCAGCTTCCTTTAATCCTTCTGGAACTTCACCTGTACTCGAATGGTTTGGAAGAGCTGTATCACCATCCTCATGCTTGTCCATTTCTTCGTTGTTATTCGTTACGTTTGTACCAGTTTCTGTAGTATCCCCTTTATTTGTGTCATTCCAACCACAAGCAGTAAGTAATAATGTTGCAAAAAGTGAAGTAATTACTACGAACAATTTGTTTTTCATCATATACCTCCTAAAATTTAAAATTTCTACTTTTATTTAAAGGATGAACTTTAAACTATTTTCTATTCAAAAAGTTAGTTCTAATTCAAGAACGCTTTTTTTAAGAAATAAAAAAGAAGCTAAATGATAGCTTCTCTTTTAATATTCAGCATTAAAATAAGTATGCCCATATTTATTTTTAATTACTTATCTAGCTTTGCTTTTTGTAGCCTTAAAGCATTTAATACTACCGATACTGAACTAAAAGCCATTGCAGCACCTGCTACCCAAGGAGCAAGGAATCCTGCAGCTGCAATTGGAATTCCGATAATATTATAACCAAATGCCCAGAAAAGATTTTGTTTAATATTTGTCATTGTTTTATGACTCATAATGATAGCATCTGCAATACTGTTTAAATCACCACGAGTTAATGTAATATCTGCAGCTTCCATTGCAACATCTGTCCCTGTTCCAATTGCCATGCCAATATTGGCAACAGCTAATGCAGGAGCATCATTGATTCCATCGCCAACCATTGCAACTTTCTTTCCTGTTGCTTGTAGCTTTTTCACTTCTGATGCTTTTCCTTCTGGTAAAACCTCTGCAATTGTTTGTGTAATGCCAACTTGAGATGCAATTGCTTTTGCAGTGCGCTCATTATCACCCGTCATCATAATAACTTCGATATTCATATCTTGAAGTCGTTTAATAGCTTTTTTCGAAGTTTCCTTCACTGTATCTGCTACTGCAACTAAACCAGCATATTCTCCATTTATACTAGCTAGCATCGCAGTCTTCCCACTTGCCTCTAGCTCTTCCATTAAATCCATTACAGATGAGATATCAATATTATTATTATTCATTAATTTGCGAGTTCCAACTAGTACTTCTTTTTGATTTACAGTTCCTTTCACACCATAACCAGGTATTGCCTCAAAGTCTCGCACATCTCTTAGTTCAATTTTACGCTCTGCTATCCCTCGAACAATCGCTTCAGCAAGAGGATGTTCCGATTGTTTTTCAACAGATCCGATAAAGGAAAGGAGAAGTCTCTCACTAATACCTTCTACTACGTAAACATCTGTTAATTCCGGTTTGCCGTTTGTAATCGTTCCTGTTTTATCGACAACAACTGTATTAATGTGATGTGTTTGCTCTAAATGCTCTCCACCTTTAAATAAAACACCTAATTCTGCTGCTCGACCTGAACCAGCCATAATTGATGTAGGTGTAGCTAAACCGAGAGCACAAGGACAAGCAATAACAAGTACTGCAATTAACGCTTCTAATGCTTGTGTAAATTCACCTGGAGTAATAAAGATAAGCCAAATAATATACGTAATAACAGCAATTCCAATTACGATAGGCACGAAAATACCTGATATTTTATCTGCAAGGCGTTGAATAGGTGCTTTTGAGCCTTGTGCATCTTCAACCACTTTAATAATTTGAGAAAGTGCTGTATCTCGGCCGACCTTCGTAGCTGTCATTTTAATAAATCCATTTTTGTTAATCGTAGATCCAAAAACGAAAGAACCAGCAGTTTTATCTACTGGAAGGCTTTCTCCAGTTAACATCGATTCATCAACAGCAGTAGAACCTTCTAAAATCTCACCGTCTACTGGAATTTTTTCGCCGGGTTTTACTAAAATTATATCTCCAATCACTACTTCTTCTAGTGGGATTTCCTGTTCAACTCCGCCACGAACGACTAAAGCGGTTTTCGCTTGTAATCCCATTAATTTTTTAATTGCTTCAGATGAACGTCCTTTCGCTTTTGCTTCAAATAGTTTACCTAAAATAATTAATGTGATTAGTACCGCGCTCGTTTCAAAATAAAGCTGAGCATGATGGTGTTCACCAATCGATTGGATCGCTTGATACACACTATAAAAATAGGCAGCTGATGTCCCCATTACAACGAGTACATCCATATTTGCACTTTGGTTTCTTAATGCTTTAAATGCTCCTACGTAAAACTGCCAGCCAATGATAAATTGAACAGGTGTTGCTAAAGCCATTTGCACCCACGGATTCATTAATATTTCAGGGACATAAATAAAGGAAGTAAAAGTGAAATGTCCCACCATCGTCCATAATAACGGTAACGCAAATATCGCTGAAATAATAAACTTTCTTTTTTGTTTTTGAATTGCTAGCTCTCGATGATCAAGTGAATCTTGTTCATTTTCTTTAATATGTGCACCGTACCCTAATTTTTCTACTCGTTCGATTAAGTCTGATACGGAAACTTGTGAAGGATTGTATTCGACTGTTGCATTTTCTAATGCTAAATTGACATTAGCTTGTGTAACACCTTCCATTTTATTAAGACCTTTTTCGATTCTTGTTGCACAAGCAGCACACGTCATCCCTGTAATAGTGAATTCTTTTTTCTCTTTTACGACACCATACCCTAATGCTTCGATTTTTTCCTCAAAATCTTGTTCATTCACTTTTTGTGGGTCAAATTTGATGATCGATTTTTCTAAAGCAAGATTAACGTTTGCTTCCTCTACTCCATCTATTTTTTTCAAGCCTTTTTCGATTCGGTTAGCACAAGCAGCACAAGTCATTCCTGTAATTTGTAAACTCGTTTCCTTCAGTTCACTACTCAATTTGGTTCACCTCTCCCCACATACCGATAAGAGGTATATTTTTAGTATGAAAGAGAGTGCTATTTAAAGCACTCTTGTTTCTATTTATTTACACTACATCATAGCCTTGATCATCAATTGTTTCTTTAATTTGCTCTAAAGAAACTTTATCACCATCAAAAGCTACATTTACTTCGCCAGCTTCCAAGTTTACTTTTACTTGTTCGACACCTTGTAGGGCACCTACACTACCTTCAACCGCTTTTACACAATGACCACAAGACATTCCTTTTACGATTAGTGTTACATTTTTCATTGTTAATTTCTCCTTTTAGTCTAATTTATACTGTATAGGGGTATTTCCCTTAAAAAATTTTTTCTTATTTTCTCATAAGCTTTTGAATGGTAACTAATAATTCATCTAGTACCTCTTCATCACCTTCTGATAAACGATCTACAACGCAGCCTTTCAAATGTCCTTTTAAAAGAACTTTCGCCACGCTATTTAAAGCCGATTGAGTTGCTGCAAGCTGCGTGATAATATCATCGCAATAAACATCTCTTTCAACCATCCCTTTAATGCCGCGAATTTGACCTTCAATTCGATTTAAACGGTTTGTTAAATCTTTCTTTACAGGCTCTGGATGGTGACTTTTTCTGCAAGATTCTAATTCCATTTTCTCTTCACTCATTTTATCCAGTTTCTTCAGCCTCCATTCTATATTTATAGTATACGGTACCCTTGTAGGGTATGTCAATGATATTGATTTATTGTTTTGAAATTTTGAGCGATTGGATTTTTTACGAGGTATTGCTCATTATTTAAGCCGATTGAGTTAATATTTACGTGATTTATTTACGCGCTTTTGAATCACACAATAGTACTAAAAAAGCGTCTCTGTATAACCAGAAACGCTTCTCACAGATGTTATTCTTCTTCCATTATCTCATCAAATGCAGCGGATACTTTATCGAATTCTTCATCACTTTCGATTGCACTAAAGTCTCCATCTTCATCTACTTTTAAAAAGAAAACATCAATATCTTCTTCAGTTTCCTCTTTTAAATCTTCTACAAAACTGACAGCAACATATTCTGTCCCTTCAATATTTATAGAAGCTAAAACTTCTACTTCCAACTCCTCATCGTTGTCATCTGTAATTGTAAAGATTTCGCCTACTTCAATTTTTTCCATGAGTTGTTCTCCTTTTAAAGTATCTTATTATTTTATTTCCATTGTGCAACCGAATCATTCAATATAAATTTAAGTTCCACAAAATGTTCGATATGGAATGTTTGATGGCTCTGGTGGCTTACAGTACTCCGTTTGCTCATCCGAGTACTCATAAGGGTTAGATAAAACTTTTAATAATTGTTCAAGTACACTAAAATCACCTTTTCCTACTGCTGCTTCTATAGCTTCTTCAACACGGTGATTCCTAGGGATAACTGATGGATTGCTAGTCTTCATAAGCTCCATAGATTCCTCTTTTGATTGAGTCTGTCTTGAAAGTCTCTTCTGCCAGTTTTCGTTCCATTTATTATACTCTTCTTTTCCGTGGAGAGGGTTACCTTCTATATCATTAACCGTTAAAGCTCGGAAGGTGTTTGTATAGTCCGCTTTATACTGCTGCATTAATCGAAGGAGTTCATTAATTAAACTTCTATCCTCTTCTTCTTCATTAAATAAACCTAATTTTGCTCTCATTCCTGTTAACCAATACTTTTCATAAAGCCCCGTATATTTCGATATTTCATTTTGAGCTAGTTTAACAGCTTCGTCTTCATCTTCATGTAGAAGTGGTATGAGCGTTTCAGCAAAGCGAGCTAAATTCCATCCTCCAATAATTGGCTGATTACTATACGCATAGCGGCCATGGGTATCAATTGAACTAAAAACAGTATCTGGGTCGTACGTATCCATAAACGCACACGGACCATAATCAATTGTTTCACCACTAATTGTCATGTTATCTGTGTTCATCACTCCATGTATAAATCCAACGAGCTGCCATTTTGCAATTAAATCAGCTTGTTTTTTAATGACTTCTTGAAGTAACAAAAGATAACGGCTTTCACTTATTGGAATATCGGGATAATGACGTAGTATTGCATAATTAGCTAATACTTGAAGGTTTTCAAAATTCTCCATAGTGGCAGCGTATTGAAACGTTCCTACCCGGATATGGCTTGAAGCAACACGCGTTAAAACGGCACCTGGCAACTCAGTTTCACGAAGTATTGTATTACCAGTTGTTACAACAGCTAAACTTCGAGTAGTGGGTATGCCTAATGCATGCATCGCTTCACTAATGATGTATTCACGCAACATTGGACCTAATGCAGCACGTCCATCACCACCACGAGAAAAAGGTGTACGACCGGAACCTTTAAGTTGAATATCAAATCGTTCTTTTGTTGGAGTAATATGCTCACCATAAAGTAAAGCTCTTCCATCCCCAAGCATTGTAAAATGGCCAAATTGATGACCAGCGTAAGCTTGCGCTAAAGGGTGAGATTCTTCTGGTGCAGTATTCCCCGCAAGTATTGCTACACCTTTATCACTTTGAAGCTCCTCAATATTTAATCCAAGCTCTTTAGCTAATTTTTTATTTAGCTTAATTAATTTCGGTGAGTGCACAGGGTTTAACTCTACATTTGCATAAAAAGAGTTTGGTAGACGTGCGTAACTATTATCAAAATTCCATCCAATTCCCATAATGTCCCTCATCTCTTTATTTTAAATAATGTTTAGCGTAAGCTACCGAACCCCTCGAGAAAAGAAGAAAAATTTCTGATACAGGACTCCAATATAGAGCTCATTCGCTATGGAAATTTTGCTGATAAATAACTAAAGGTGCTTTCACTTTTCTAATTTATTGTCTACCCAAGAAGATGAATTATACTTTTTGCTTCAAGTTGATATCATGCTTTACTTTTAGAAAATCCTGTTATTACAAAACAAGAAATAAACGCAACAGAAGTTACTATAATAGCAAGTAGTAATCCAAGGGCTCTCATAAATGTATCTTCTCCAGGAAAATATGGTTCGATTGTGACATATTTGTAAAGGAAGACTGCTGTTAAAATTAAATAAAAGCTACTTCCGATAGTCGCCATTATAATTCGTTCTTTTTTCTCACCTTGCCACGCTTTATTTACTACGCTCCTTAACGCAAAACTTATAATTACTGCCGAAAGCATTACAAGAATATGAACAAAAGGAATAGTGAAGAGCATTAATATGTATAGTACTAAGCAGGTTAGGAAGAAAAGAAAGGCGTTCATGAAAAATAAAAACAGTCCAGAAATCCAAAAGTTTTGAAACCAATTTATCTTTTGAAGTGTCTTTACAAATTTATTATTTTCGCTAAGCATATTAACTATTGACGACTTAAAAAACAAAATTATCACTATACCTATTACGCCTAATAAAAAAATTAAAGTCAATTAGGAAGCCTCCTACTATTTAGGTTATTAAAGTAAACGAACTTTATTATTGGAAGTTTCATCCTAAAATTAATTATCTTTTTATCGTTCCGATGAATGCTCCTAAACTCAAAAATCTCATTTTATCAAAAATTCCCCTTTAAAAAATAATTTTTAATGATACGTTTTTTTATAATTTTTATGGTAAGATATTTTCTTATTAAAATACTTTTGAAAGAGGAACATCATGAGCGAAACAATTCAAAAACCTCAAGAAAAGTTGAGTTTATTCCATTTAACTTGGCCAATTTTTTTAGAGGTTTTCTTATTTATGTTGATGGGCCTTGCCGATACTTTTATGCTCAGTGCAGTTTCAGACGATGCGGTATCTGGTGTAGGAACAGCAAATCAATATATACACATAGCTATTTTAATACTAGAAGTAGTCGGAAATGGTGCGGCTATCGTTGTCTCTCAATATCTTGGATCCCGAAGATTTTTTGAGGCAGCAAAAATTTCTGCTTTAGCAGTAACTTTAAATTTATGCGTCGGCCTTATTATGTCAGTTGTATTTATTTTATCTACTAATAAACTTATGGTCATGATGAATTTACAAGGCGCTGTACTTGAGCATGCACAACACTATTTAATAATTGTCGGTGGTGGGCTCTTTTTACAAGCCGTTATCAATTCATTAGCGGCGATTATCCGTGTACACGGCTGGACGAAACAGACGATGTATGTATCCCTAGGAATGAATGTGATTCACGTCATCGGAAACTATATATTAATTTTCGGTAACTTTGGTGCACCGGAACTAGGTGTACAAGGAGCAGCAATTTCTTCTGTAGTTAGCCGATTAATTGCAGTATTCATCTTCTTCTGGCTTTTGTATCAAGCTTTAGGGATAAAGGTTAAGATCGAATATTATTTCACATTTTCAAAAGAATATGTACGAAAAATTTTATATATCGGTTTGCCGAGTGCATTAGAACAAATTTTGTATCAGCTATGTCAAATCGTTTTCCTATACTACGTAACATATCTCGGTTCAGAGGCACTTGCTGCAAGGCAATATGCAAATAATATTTCAATGTTTACTTATCTATTTGCAATTGCAATAGGAATGGGAACGGCGATTATTGTTGGCCGCTTTGTTGGGGCTGGCGATCAAGATGCAGCTTACAAACAGCTTTGGTTTAGTGTGAAATCTGCCCTTATTTTTACAGTAGTTATGGCTTCAATAGTCACGATTTTCCGTTATCAATTAATCGATTTATTTACTGACAACCCACAGGTAATAAAAATTGGTGCTTCTGTTTTAATATTAAGTTTATTACTTGAGACAGGAAGAACAATCAATATTACGATTATTAATACGTTACGTGCTTCAGGTGATGCTCGCTTCCCCGTTAAAATTGGATTCCTATCGATGGTTTGTATGAGTTTGCCTTTAGGATATCTTCTCGTATTTGTTCTAGATTTAGGATTAGTCGGTGTTTGGTTAGCAATTGCAGCAGATGAATGGACACGAGCAATCATTGTGTTGTTCAGATGGAAAAGTAGAAAGTGGGAACGTTTCGCACTCGTTGCTCCTAAAAATGACAATGACATTACAGAAGCTTAAATAATTCAGATTAAATAAATCCCTCAAAATTCAGTTGAACTTTTGGGGGATTATTTTCGACTATTTTTAATAAAATGTCTGTTACTTAAAACTACAAATCTCCTACTCGCATCGATTTTTTTAGTTGATTTAGCTCTTCCCCTATATTTGGAGCTTCAAAATAATTTAAAAACAATTGCGTTGCCTCCGTTAAATAACGATCCTTCAACCACATAAGAATTGACTCAGAATAAAACTTCGTATCCGAAAAATGGTAAGCTTTTAAATTTTGATTTGGAAATTGCTTCAGAACCGATTGCGGCAAAATTGTTGCACCAATACCAGCGTCAACCATCGCAATGATTGTTAATATATTATTACTCTCTACTACTAAATTTGGAGTAAAATGGTGACGCTCACAATGCTCCAATACTTTCTCGTAAAGTCCATATCCGGTATCTCGTTTAAGTAACATTAGTGGTAAATGCTCGATTTGCCTAAAAGGAATTTCATAGGATGGTAAATTTAATTGCCATGAAGCTGGCATTATAAAAACAAAATCTTGTTTTTCAAGAGGAATGTATTCAAAAACACCTTCATCTACTGGAAGGTTAATAATTACTAAATCAATTTCTCTAGCATCCATTCTAGTAAATAGCTGATTGCCGTCTGTATGCACTATTTTTAGCTTCACATTTGGATAATCCCTGCAAAACTGTTTAATCCGTTCAAATAGTATAGAAGATTGAAAAATAGCACTATAAAAAATGGATACCGCTATTGTTATTTTCCCCTTAACTCCCCTTCCCATTTCCGTCATTTCAGTTTTCATTTCGTCGTACAAATTAACAATTTTCTTCGCTCGTTCATATAAAATTTTTCCATGGGAGGTTAGATCCAGCTTTTTCCCTCTTCGTTCGAATAGCTCGATACCTAACGTTTCTTCAATAATCTTCATTTGTTGACTGAGAGGAGGCTGTGAAATGTGTAACCGTTTTGCTGCTTTAGACATATTTACATCTTCCTCTACTATTACCATGAAATTTTTTAAATGTTTTAAATCCATTACACCACCCCTTTACGTAACATTTCCTAACATACAATTAACCATAATATATTATATAATTTATATTTTTGCACTTCTTATTTGATAATCAAATAGATTTTATTTGAAATCGCGATTTTTCAAATAAAAAACACTATGCTACCATTTGTTTATGTTAGAAATAATAACATAAAGGGGAGTTGGCGTATGGAAGAGCAATATAAGTTAGAAATAGTAAATAATACAAAAATCTTTAAAAAGAACGGAAAAGAATTCGTCGCTTTACAAGATGTCACAATGCAAATTCCTGAAGGACGCTTTGTTAGCATTATTGGTCCAAGTGGTTGCGGGAAATCTACACTATTCAACATTATTGCAGGTTTAATCAAACCAACAATGGGCCAAGTACTGCTAGATGAAAAAAATATAATCGGAGAGAACGGGCATGTTGGATACATGTTACAAAAAGATTTATTACTACCTTGGCGCACCATCCTGGATAACGTCATATTAGGGCTAGAAGTAAAAGGAGTAAAAAAATCAGAAAGTGAAGCAAAAGCCATTCCATTAATGCACAAATACGGTCTTAAAGGATTTGAAAAACACTATCCTAGAGAGTTATCTGGCGGTATGAAACAACGTGCAGCTCTTCTTAGAACAGTCTTATATGACTCAGATATTATTTTGCTAGATGAACCCTTTGGTGCACTTGATGCTCAAACTCGCTTAACAATGCAAAATTGGTTACTCCAAATTTGGACGGATTTAAAGAAAACCGTATTGTTTGTAACACACGATATCGACGAAGCGATTTATCTTTCAGATAATATTTATGTTCTATCCCCTAGACCAGGCCGTTTAAAAACAAAGGTAACAGTAAATTTACCTAGACCTCGTACCGAAGAAACGATGGCCTCAAAAGAATTCGTTGAGTTAAAACAACTTTTATTAAATTTATTAAAAGACGAAGAAAGTGCCTCAAAGATTGTTTAACAAATGTTTATGTAAACTATTTCCCTAGTGATTTATATTTAAAGTTTTTAAAAGGAGGTCTTTTTATGAAAAATTCTGTTGAGCTTGTAACTGAAAAATCTTTGTATCCAAAGTCAGTTTCTACTTCAACTGTTGTTATTGAAGATGAAGAAGAAATTAAAAAGAGAATGAAACAAACAACGTTAATCGGACAAGTAATCGTTGGGGTAGGAATTGTTCTACTTTGGGAAATACTCACTCGCATTGGAATTTTAGATACTTATTACTGGAGTAGTCCCCTAACTATCGTCCAAACTGGTTGGACTGCATTAACGGAAGGCACCCTTTTGTTTGATATCGTTTATACATCTGGCTCTACGATAATCGGTTTTATTCTTGGAACGATTATTGGTGCATGTATTGGTCTTTCATTTTGGTGGTCCCCTCTTTACTCTCGCATCTCAGAACCATATTTAGTTGCATTTAACTCGATTCCTAAACTAGCTCTTGCCCCCGTTCTTGTTATCTTACTTGGTATTGGGTTTGGTTCAAAAGTTATGCTCGCATTTTTAATGGTTGTCATCGTTACTGCACTCGCTGCTTTTAGTGGGGTTAAAGCCATTGATCATGATTTAGAAAACCTTCTATTCTCTTTAGGAGCTAAAAAACGTCAAGTGTTTTCTAAAGTAGTTATTCCCTCTTCCATGCCTTGGATTATTAGTAGCTTAAAAATCAATATCGCCCTTGCCCTTGCTGGTTCAATTGTTGGAGAATTCATTGCCTCTAGACATGGAGTCGGACGCATGATTTTATATGCTGGTCAAATTATGGATACGAATCTCGTATGGGTCGGTGTTATTGCACTATCCATCCTATCAACACTTATGTACGTAGCAACTGTTTACTTAGAAAAACTATTAACTAAAGGTAATTAATCTCAATTAAAAGGGGGAAATCCTATGAAAAAGCTAAAAAAATCATTAATCGTCTCTCTATCTCTTTCTCTACTTCTCGTTTTAACAGCTTGTTCCTCTTCTGAATCAGGAGGTACTAAGGAAATTGTTATCGCTGAACCTGTACATTCAATCGGCTACCTACCCTTATATGTTGCAAAGCATGAAGGATATTTAGAAGAAGCTGGATTAGATGTTGAAATTATAACGGCGACTGGTGGTGGCCATGTGACATCTGTTGTAAGCGGAGAAGCTTGGGGAAATATTGGTGGTCCTGAATCCAATCAAATGGCAAATGACGGTAGCTCTGATCCAATTGTTTCTGTTGTCAATGTCGTTAATAGGGCAAATGTTTATTTATTGGCAGCAACTGAACTAAATTATCAACCGACTACAGACCCTGCAACTTTAAAATCATATTTTGAAGGAAAAACAATTGCTGCAGGCCGTTATGGTGGAAGTTTAAACTTGTTAACTCGTTGGCTTTTAATGGATGTAGGATTAGACCCTGCAACAGATGTGAAACTTGAAGAGCCAGCTGACCCAGCAGCAGTCGTATCATTAGTTCAAAATGGAGCTGCTCATATTGCTAACGGTGCAGAGCCACAAATTAAAAGTGGTCTTGATTTAGGAATATGGAATGAACCTTTCTATAAATTTACCGATTTAGGAGACTACCCATATTCAGTAATTAATGTTAAGAAGTCAACAATCGACGAAGATCCAGAAACAGTACAAGCATTTGTAGACGCTATAGTTAAAGGTTTGGAAACTGTTGCAAACGATCCTGAGAAAGCAATGGAAGTATTAAAAGCTGAATTCCCTACTACAGAAGAAGCAAGTTTACAAGCTGCCCTTGACCGCGCTTATGAAGATAATTTATGGAGTAAGGAAGGTTTTATTAGTGAAGAATCTGTTGATAAAGTATTCGATGTTGTAGAAAAGACTGGCATATACACAGATGGCTATGTATATGACGAGTTAATCGATATGCAATTTGTAAATAAATAACAAACCTAAAGGAGGTAGTTTTATGAATGAATTAAATTCCCTATCGTTACAAAAAACAGCTTTAATTGTAGTAGATGTTCAAAATGATTTTTGCGACCAAAATGGTGCATTAGGTATGCAAGGTGCTGATACTTCAATGGTAAAAGAGATGATACCAAATTTACAAAATTTAATCGCTGCAGCTCGTGAAGTAAATCTCCCTATCATTTTTATTCAAACAATTCACGAGGATGCAACTGATTCCGAAGCATGGGTTACACGAGGAAATAAAAGAAATGTAGAACATAACCACGTTTGCCGTAAAAATACTTGGGGATCAGATTTTCATGAAGTGAAACCTCTTGAGCATGAGACTATCGTTATCAAACATCGATATAGTGCGTTTTATAATACACGACTTGACTCTGTTTTAAGAACTTTTGAAATCAATAATTTACTTATTACAGGAGTAGCAACGAATGTATGTGTGGATAGTACGGCAAGAGATGGTTTTATGAGAGATTATCATATAACAATGCTTTCTGATTGTTGTGCTACTTATTCTGAACAAGCCCACTTAGCAACATTACAAAACATTGAAGCACATTTTGGAAGAGTGGCTACTTCATCTGAAATCATTGAAGAAATAAAAAGCAACAAAACTTCATTTATTAGAATTTAGATAAATAAGGTTGTCCAATGCTTATTGGACAACCTTCACTATAACTTTTTTGGCTATGAACTACATAGCGACTTGTCGGCGTTAAGGAGGCGAAGCAATGAAAAACAGTTCTAATCCAACAATGTATGAAACGTTGATTTCAAATCGGATAACGTCTGAAATTTCAACGATAGCTATTTTATTCGCCGTTATCCCAGGATCATTTTTATCTCACTTTTCTGCAGGTTTAGTGAACATAGCACTAGCTGATATTTCAAATGACTTTCAAATTTCGCTCAGCTTATCTCAATGGATTGTAACCTCTTATTTATTGAGTGTAATGATTTTCTTACCAATAATGGGGAAGCTTTCAGATCAGTTTGGAAGGAAAACAATTCATAACTCGGGTTATATTTTATTTGGGCTTGGTGTGCTGTTTTCATTTTTGTCCCATTCAATCATCTATTTATTACTATCAAGAATCGTACAAGGAATTGGAGCTGCCATGCTTCAGTCGGTAAATATGGTGATTATTACGGAAAATGTCCCTACCGAAAAAAGAGTTAAAGCATTAGGGTTAATTGGAACTTCAGTAGGAATTGGTGGTTTACTCGGAGCACCAGTTGGCGGAATTTTAATTAATTGGTTTTCGTGGAACACACTATTTTTAATTCAATTACCTTTTATACTTTGTGCATTGATTGTTGCTATTCACTTTATTCCAAGTGATCGAAATACTAAAAAGGCCCGATTTGACATTATTGGCGCTTCTCTATTTGCCTTTTCAGTTACATTAATTGTCTTTGTATTAAGCCAAATTAGTGATGGTGTCTTTCATTTAAAACAATTAGTAATTATTAGCATCGGTGCGCTTGCTCTCTTAATTTTTATTCGATGGATAAAGCGCTTCCATTCACCATTTATAGAACCTACTATTTTTAAGCATCCACTTGTTAAAACTGGATCATGCATTATTATCGGAAGTTATGCTGCCTGCTTTGCGACAATCGTTGTCCTCCCCTTTTATTTAAGAGGCGTATTGCAATATTCAACGACTACTTCGGGTTTATTGTTAATGATATATCCGCTATTTCTTTCATTCTTCGGTCCAATTAGCGGGACAATTTCTCAAAAAATCGGTTCTTATAAAGTTGTTCAGCTTGCACTTACATTAATGATTACAATTTTTATCTTTTTCTCCTTGCTAAATATGGAATCCCCAATGTGGGTTATAATTGTTATCCTTGCTGTACTAGGAATTTCAATGGGACTTCTAACTTCTCCAAATTACGATTTAATAATGGAAAATATCCCACAATCTTTTTTAGGAAGTATCGGCGGGACAATTGCTCTATTACGTAATTTAGGAATGGTGATTGGTACAGCACTCGGCATTTCTATCGTTAATTTTTCAGCAGTAGTACCTGTAACAAAATGGATTACTCTTGATAACACTGAAGAACAGTTAAGCATTTTAAATGGATTTACAAATGTTTTTATTTTATTCATCTGTGTGCTTTCTGTTTTATTCATAAGATTAAATCTCGTTAAAAAATCTAATTCATAATAAAAATGCCCCGTAAATGTTAGATGTTTCTAACTTTTACAGGGCATTTTCATTTCCCTCGAAAGATTTTGTATTATTACTTATCTACCTGTTCTTTCGATATGGAGTCACTTAACTTGCAATATTGCACGAATACACTTGCCATTTCACGTAATCGTTGAAGAATCGCATCATCAATAATGTTATTATTTTCATCAAAATGAGAAGCATGTGTATATACGTAATTTGGTGTTACTAAGCAACGGAAATAATCTAAAATTGGTCTTAACTGATTTTCTACAACTAAGTGGTGTTGGTATGTACCACCATTTGCTACCATGGAAACTGGTTTATATCGCATCGCTTTTGGATCGATCATATCAAATGCATTTTTTAATACACCCGGAATGGACGCTTGGTAAATAGGCGTTGATATTATATAACCATCCGCCTCCTCAAATTTTTGAATCATTTTTTTCATATCATCATTAAGCGGACTTCCATCTAAAATTTGATGCTTTAAATGAGCAAAATATAAAATTTCAAGCTCTAAATCTTTATTTATTTCTCGGATATATTGTTCCACTTGTCGTAAAATAGCACCTGTTTTGTCCCCGAAAACAGTTCCGTCTACGAGTAATATTTTCATGTTGTGTATCCTCCACTTTTCTATTTCCCTTCGTTATTGTATCAGATGCGACATTTGTCGAATAGGGAACGATTATTGATTCTGTAAATTTCAGTCTTTTGTCGGATTTTCAACATTGCTTGCTTTTTCAAATGCCTTTTCCATTTTACGAGTGTGTGAAGTTAAACTAACAATTGTTGTACCTGGTTCAAATGAACGCTTTCTTGCATTTGATAAAAAAATTAAATTATTATCTTTATCAACTGCAAATAACGGAACCGTTTTATGACTGTTATCCTTAAGAAAATTTTCTAAAGTATATTGTTCTGTTAAATGGGTTTTTCGAATTGTATAACCTTCTTCAATATATCGATTTAATGTATGAATATCATATTCTTGATCGAACAACGTCTTTCCACCCATTGACTTGCTATAATCATTTGGGTCTCCTGAATGGATTGGCGTTTGAAAAATATTTTCCCTTCCAAGCTCCGGTACGAAACGGTGACAAATAAGTGAATTGTATGCATCCTCTTCTGTTGCTGCTATTAAAATTTCATAAGGTGTTAAATCTACATGATATTCTGTATATTCACTTAAAATATCAGCAACCTCTGTTTTAATTCCAAGTTGACGAGCATGTGAAAGTGCTCCCCAAGATCGGTCTAGTATTAAAACAGGCTTATTATACGATTGAATAGCCTCGGCAAATATTGCACTAAATGCCCCACCCCCTACTATCATTACCCCAATCTCATCAGTAGCTTGCAAACCTAGCTTTTTCGCAAACCAACTTATTGAAAAGCCATGAGCTATGACAGTAGCAAATATAAGAGCAAGTGTTAATGCTGTAATTATGTCCGCATCTTGAAACCCTGCTTTCGATAACACACTTGCAAAAAAACCTGAAACAGTAAGCGCTATAATTCCTCTAGGTGCAATCCAGCCAATTAACATTCGTTCTTGCTTTGTTAAATCAACACCAATTGTAGATAACCAAATAGATATAGGTCTTACGATAAATAACATCGCTAAAACGAAGAGTAGCATCTGCAAGTTTAAAAGATCCATCAATGTACTTATTGAAATAGAAGCAGTAAGCATAATGAAGATGCTCGAAATCATCAGCACGGAAATATTTTCTTTAAAGTGAAGTAAATCTTTAAAGGACGTTAAACGCATATTGGCCATAACAAGCCCCATCATCGTAACAGATAGAAGCCCTGTTTCATGCATAACTCCATCTGATAAAACAAATACCAACAATACACTGACGAGTACAACAGGTGATTTTAAAAATTCAGGTATAAATCCTTGTTCTAATAATCGTCCTAACAAAAATCCTGCTACTGCCCCAATCACAGCGGTAAGTACAATGGCACCTATGAATATTAGCAGAGATTTTTCTGTAATCATACCATTTGTCCATAAAACAACTTCTAACGCAAATAAAGCGAGAAGTACACCAAAAGGGTCAACTACAATTCCTTCCCATTTTAAAATGGTTGCAGGACGTTCCTTTAACCGTGCTTGTCTTAATAAAGGCATAATCACCGTTGGGCCGGTTACAATGAACAAACCTCCAACAATAAAGGCAACATCTAAAGTTAGCCCAGCTAAAAAATACGCTGCAAAGGCTCCTGCTATCCAAGCAATAATAGAACCGACTGTTGATATGCGAAAAATTGAACGACGAAATTCATTTATTTCTCGTATATCTAAATTCAAGCTTCCTTCAAATAAAATAACGGCAACAGCAAGTGAGATAACTGGATTAAATAATTCGCCGAAGCTCTCTTGTGGATTAAATAAGTGTAGAAATGGACCAACAACTAAACCGACTAGAGACATAATGACAATAGCTGGAAGTCTAAATCGCCATGCAATCCATTGTGATAAAATTCCAAGTACCACAATAGATACCATTTGAAAAAGTATAGAATCAAGCATCATTACATCTCCTTTTTTAAAATACGTATGCCTTGTCTGTGAGAAAGTCACACCTTTCTCCTGAGGTTATTTATCGCAAATACCTATGACATATAGTCTTTTTAACATTAGAGGGTCAGAGGTCAGAGGGTCTCCAAGCGCGTAACTTTATCATCTTTCGACCAAAGGCAACCATCAATTTCGTGAGTTGGTCGGCTTACTTTGTTATTTATAAAATAAAATCCCCCACTACGTAGTATTAGCGGAGGACGTTCTTTCATTCCATTGATTAGTCATCATTATCATTACTTATTTTAATTTTTCTTAATTTTTGCTGGTCAAATACAACATTCTCATCTAATGGAATAATTTTTTCATTTTTTAATTTATCCCAATTGAAAAGCTGGTTACTTGCTAGTTCTTCTTCCTTTATGGGCATTTGCATCGTTGCAAGCTCAATCGCTTCATAAGTTGATACATTCGACTTTTTACTATGTAAAGCAATCACCTTCATCGCAAGAGCTACTTGAGTCGCTTCAATCGGACAATATTTTTTCATTGGACCGACAAGAACTGGATTTAAACTTTTCAGTATCCACTCCCCCATTTTTTCACCGAAACGAAACTCATTTCTTTTACCAATTAAAAGTGATGGCCTTACAATTGACAGTTGTGGTAAATCTAATGCCATCAACTCCTGTTCAAGCTTCCCTTTTACTCGGTTGTAGTAAAAGGCTGAATTTTCATTGGCACCCATTGATGAAATAACGATGAAATGCATAATACCACTTTTTTTAGCAAGAGAAGCAATATGAAGGGGATAATGAACATCTACCTTTTCAAATTCTTCACGTGATCCCGCCTTTTTTATCGTTGTTCCTAAGCAACAAAATATTTCATGGGCAAATTCGATATCCTTTTCCTCAAGGTGATCAAATGAACGTATTTTAACAGTAAGCTTTGGATGTTCATAATCTAGTTTTCTTCGAGCAATCGCTACAACTGATACATACTCTTCACTATCACAAAGTAGTTTTATTAGCGTTGAACCAACCAGACCCGTTGCCCCTACAACAATAGCAGAACGCATTTTCACTTTTATGTCACATCCTTTCATGTTTCTCTTAGTCATTGCATAAACTTGAAAATCTATATCTCTCTTTATGAAAGTACTATATTGTTAATTTTCACACATACTTTCTAAATTTTCACCATAATTTAATTAGTAGTTGGGAAAGGATGGGATTTTATGCAAAATGAATTAAGTTTAATTACAAATAATTTAAAAAAGAAAATTGTTTTTATCGTCGAGCACAGTGTAATAAAGGGCTATTACCCTCTAGAACGGACTGCTATTTTAGCTAAATCATTAAAAGATGAAGAAAATGTTTATGTCTTTTTAAAGCAAGAAGGTCCAGAATCTATTGAAATATTTACAGACCTACAGCTTTCTCCGATTTTATTTGACCATTATGATGAACTAAAAACACAAATTCGTAGTCTTGAACCAGACTTAATTGTTCAGGACGGTAAAGATACATTAATCGAACATATTGAACAGCTACGACCTTTCTGCAAGACAATCGTTCATTTTGACGATTTTGGTGAAGGTGGACAACTTGCCGATTGTAATATTGTTGCTTTATATGAAGAAACAAGAGAAAATACAGCCCAAAATATTTTAGCAGGAACGTATGCATTTGCAGTTAAAGACACACTAAAAAAGATAGCAGAAGAACGAGTATCAAATGAACTATCCAATCCACCACATATCGTTGTTGCCTATGAAGATGGGGATGAAAACAATTTAACATACCGTACACTACGCCATTTAACTCAACTACAAATTCCTTTAAAAATTACAGTTGCAATTGATCGTGAATACCGCCATTCCATTGAAGATTTACAAATGATGGTTTTAAGTCGTCGTAATACAAAAATTTTTAAAGATGAACAAGCCCTTGAAAAACTTTTACAAGAAGCAGATATTGTGATTTGCAATGCAAATTACACACCTTATAAAGTTGCAACAGTCGGGATTCCTTGTATTACAGCTGCCCAAAACGAACGCGAACTGAACAATGCATTCCCTAGAGAGCATAATGGCTTTATCCATCTAGGCTTAGGTCGCAAAATGAAGCAATCCAATATTCAAAATGCGGTGATGGAGCTTCTATTACACGAAGCAAGACGCGAACGAGCAGTCCGTAAACAATTCGAATTAGAAATTACAGATAACAACGACGTACTAAAATCCCTACTATTAGACTTCGCATATGAGCGTCATAACATGGTATCCCTGTAGATTGTGTGTACCTGGTACGCAAACAATTCTGACTATTCACTACAATTTATATTTATACTGTAGAGCCGGTTCATTCACTTTTTGTGAGTGGCCTGGCTTTGTTGTTGTAAATATTATGTGAACATTTTTAGTATTTAATAAGGAATAGAAGGAACAAGAATAGGAATGTCGAACTACTTTAACTTAGGTAATATTAACTAATAAACTAGAGGGGTTGTATCAATGGAAAACAATTTAACTGTATTAATCTGTGACGACTCAATTTTAATTCGAAAAAAATTAAGAGCTGTTTTGGAAAAATGTAAATGTGAACAAATACTTGAAGCTGAAAATGGTGTTGTTGGTGTAGAACTCGCAAAGGAATATAGCCCTGACATAGTCTTTATGGATATTGTAATGCCTGACAAGAACGGTATTGAGGCCTTAAAGGAAATCCATGAATTTAATCCGAATATAAAAGTTGTTATGGCTTCTTCAGTTGGAACTAACGATAATTTAAAAGAAGCACTAGAAAATGGTGCTTTTGATTTTATTCAAAAACCTATTTCCTTAGAGACTGTTGCCTTACTTATTGAAAAAGTATTAAAGGAGGAAGGCGCCAATGTTTAGCCAATACTTTGGACATTTTTTACTAAATCGTGGATTAATTACAAGATGGCAACTTGCGGATGCTTTAGAATTCCAAAAAACAATTCATGTGAAATTCGGTGTCATTGCTGTCGATGAAGGCTTTATGACAACAGATCAAGTAGAAGAAGTCCACGAAAAACAAAAACAATTAGATAAGCGATTTGGAGAAATTGCTGTAGATCTTGGTTATTTAACTGAAGATCAAGTAGAACAACTTGTCTCCCGTCAAAAACAAATCCATCTTTATTTAGGTCAAGCTCTTGTAGATCGTGGTTATATGACAATTGACGAATTCGGGAAAGCGTTAAATGATTACAAAAAGGAAAATAGTCTTTCCGATGAACAATTTGAAAACATTCGCAATGGTAATATTGATTTATTACTCGATTCTGTTTTGCATACAAATGAAGCAATAACTAAATACGGTAGATATTTATCGCTATTTGCGAAAAATATGATTCGCTTCATTGATAATCAAACATATCTTGAAGTTTCCGAAAACAATTATATTGAGCCTGGCAACTGGTTAATTAAGCAAGAGATCGTTGGACAATCCCCTCTTTTCACAGGTTTTAGTACAGACGACGAAACATTATTATATATAGCATCTGTTTATGCTGAAGAAGAATTAACAGATGCAGATGGTCTAGCAAAGGATGCTGTGAGTGAATTTCTTAATTTACACAACGGTATTTATTTAGTTAACATGTCGAACTCGGGTACTGAATTAACAATGCAACCTCAACGAGTAATTGAAGGTGCATCCATTTCAGGTGAACTTTTCAAAGTAAAAGTCATCACTTCAAAAGGTGCCTTTCAATTAGTATTATCTGATAATCCTAGTAGTGTAGAAGTAAAAAGCGCTATTGGAACTCATGTTATTTAAAAGGAATCTTTTAGCTCTGAATGGGTTTAAGCTGTTCAGAGTTTTTTTCATGTTTGCCCATTTCCATATCACATCTCTCAAGCTTTATAATTAATGAAAAATAACTCCCCACTATGATACAATAGTTTTAGGTATTAATTTTAAAATCTAAGCAATCGTAATATCTCAATTGCTACTATAATAACCTACTTAAAGGAGCGGCTTTCATGTCTAAATCAGAGCTTCAACAAAAAATTGCAGAACTAAAAATGGATTATATAAATTTACAAGGTGATATTGAAAAGCTTGAAAATACAGGTCATGTTGAATCTGTAGTTAAAGCAGAGGAACGCCTTGCAAACATGGAAAAACAACTTGCAGAACTGAATAAACAGCTCGCGGCGTTGTAATATGCCGCGTTTTTTTATGGGAACTTTTTAAGCAGTTGAAATAAAAATTTTTGTACAATATCTTATTCATTATCGGAGGAACATATATTTATGGCGATATTAACAGTTGAAAATTTAGGTCATTCCTTTGGTGATCGTACACTTTTTAAAGATGTATCTTTTCGTCTTGTTGAAGGCGATCATATTGGCCTTGTCGGTGCTAACGGTGTTGGAAAGTCTACTCTAATGGGTATTATTACTGGCCAAACGATTCATGATACAGGACGTGTAGAATGGCTACCAGGCACTCATTATGGCTATTTAGATCAACATACAGTATTAACTGCTGGTCGTACAATGCGTGATGTTTTACGTGATGCCTTCCTTCCTTTATATAAAAAGGAAGAAGAATTAAATGACATTGCCGGAAAAATGGCAGAGGCAACACCTGAAGAACTAGAAGAATTATTAGAACAAATGGCTGAAGTACAAGATGCATTAGACGCTGGAGATTTTTATTCATTAGATATAAAAATCGAAGAAGTCGCTCGAGGTCTAGGCTTAGATGCAATTGGGTTAGATCGTGATGTTGCAGCACTTTCTGGTGGACAACGTACTAAAGTTTTACTAGCAAAACTTCTACTAGAAAAACCAAAAGTATTATTGTTAGATGAGCCAACAAACTATTTGGACGAAGAGCATATTACATGGTTGAAAAACTATCTTAAAAACTATCCACATGCATTTTTACTAATTTCCCATGATACCGAGTTTATGAATGAGACAGTAAATGTTATTTTTCAATTAGAGTTCTCTAAACTAACTCGTTATACAGCAACTTATGAGAAATTTTTAGAGCTTGCAGAAATTAATAAACGTCAACATATTGATGCTTATGAAAAACAACAAGAATTTATTAAAAAGCAAGAGGATTTCATTGCGAAAAATAAAGCACGTTACTCAACAACAGGTCGTGCCAAGTCTCGTGCGAAACAGCTTGATCGTTTAGAACGTATCGATCGTCCAGAAACAGCTGCGAAACCAGAGTTCAGCTTTAAAGAAGCGCGTACACCAAGTCGCTATGTTGTAGAAGCTGAAAACCTTGTAATAGGGTACGAAAAAGATAAGCCATTACTTCCACCTCTTTCATTTATGATTGAGCGTGGTGAAAAAATTGCCCTTATCGGAATGAACGGAGTCGGAAAATCCACTCTTCTTAAAACAATGCTTGGGAAAGTAAAACCACTTGAAGGAACCGTTGTCCTTGGTGACTATTTGTCCCCTTCTTACTTTGAACAGGAAGTAAAAGCTGATAAAATTACGCCGATTGACGATGTATGGAACGCCTTCCCATCAATGGAGCAAGCACAGGTGCGAGCAGCTTTAGCACGTGCTGGCCTAAAAACTGATCATATTACCCGTCCATTAAACTCTTTATCTGGAGGCGAACAAGCGAAAGTGCGCCTATGTAAGCTGATGATGGATGAAACAAACTGGTTAATCTTTGACGAACCAACAAACCATTTAGATGTTGACGCAAAAGCCGAGTTAAAACGTGCCATGAAGGAATTCAAAGGCACAATCGTCTTAGTATCCCATGAACCTGAATTTTACGAAGGCTTAGCAACTAAAGTGTGGAACGTACAAGATTGGTTTACTACAGGGAAAACAGATTTATAATTCAATCCGGGTCTAAAAATGATTTAAATAAAAGATGATAAGAATCTGCTCATTTTAATTGAGCAGATTTTATTTATTTTAAAGATTTAGGTAATTAATATGAGGTTCGGGCACTTGGCCTTCTCTTTCGGGCGGATAGCTCGATTAAGTCTATCAACCAACATAATTACCGCACGCCCTCCTTTATGAAAATCTACCAATCTTTCTAACCTTACATTAAACATTTATATAGAAAGCGAAAAATACTGAAACTTTTCTCACTTTAAGACGTATATATTTATAGAAGAATGGTTATATATTTAATTAGAAGCCCACTTATAAATTTTTAGAAAAGCTATTGACTTATTTTTATCTTACTAGTAAGATATAAATGTAAATAAACATATCTTATTTGTAAGCTATTACAAAACAATGAAAGCGGGGAGATTTTATGACAGTTACAATTTATACACAATCAAGCTGTTCCTCTTCACGAAAAGCCATTAAATGGTTAAAAGAAAATAACATTAACTTTACTGAAAAACGTATTACATCACAACCTTTAACATTAGCAGAATTTAAAAATATATTAAGAATGACTGAAGATGGAACAGATGAAATCATTGCTACAAACTCAAATGATTTCAAAAACCTGAATGTAGATATTGACCAACTTTCCATTCAGGATCTTTACAATTTAATTCAACAACATCCACGTATGTTACGAAGCCCAATCTTACTTGATGAAAAACGCATCCAAGTTGGGTACAATGAAATGGACATTCGTCGTTTCATCCCACGTAAAGTTCGTGCGTATGAATTAAATGCAATGCAAAAACTAGCAACACAAGGTTAATCACAAGTCTAGCGATTTCAATTTCGTAATTGAGTTACGGAATTAATTAAGTAAGTGGAGCTGAACAAAATGGATAACCAAAGATATGAAACCCTCTCTTCTCTTTTTGAAGTTGTCTCTTCACTAGAGCGTAAATGGGCAAATGAATGGAATCAACAAAATATATTAGGATTTTCAAAATCTCATATATTACTATTAGATTTATTAGCGAAAGAAGGACCAAAACGACCTTCTACGATTGCTGAGCGTTTAAAAGTAACTACTGGTGGCGTGACTGTTTTAACAACGAAACTTATTAATAGTGGTTTAATTGAAAAAACACAAAATAGCGCAGATCGCCGCGCTTCCCAAATCGCCATTACAGCAGAAGGTGAAAAAATACTTAAGGAATCACAAGCTCAAATATCAGCAATGGTTAACTCAATGTTCGGCATGCTTACAACTGACGAAATTAAAACGCTACATACAATCTTTGAAAAATGTCTTTTAAACGGAAACGGACCTTCAAAATAACTGTTTATGCGTAATGAAATTTAAACTTTCGAATGCATTCAATATTATTAATAATTATATTTTGAGGTAACCAACATGTTAATTAAGCAAAAGTAAAACGCAAGATGCATTAAGGCACCTTGCGTTTTTTAACAATAATACTTCCACATATAATTGCACCTGATCTAGCAGTTAACTTGTTGGAATTAAATTTATCGCTATATTATGACTAGGGATTTCCGGATAGTTTGTAGGTAGCTCTCTAAATTAAAATAAAAAAGTGTAGATTAAAGCCATTTTTGCCTTTAATCTACACTAAAAACGCAAGAAGCACTAAAGCTCCTGCGTTTTTTATATATTTTATGTGATAGGGGTTAACTCCAAGTAAATAATTACATTCTAATAGGAACTTTCATCAAGTAGTTTCGTCAAAATAGATACATTAAGCAATTACAACATCCTCTAAAGATGTATCAGCTAACAGTATTTCTTTCAAGCGAGCTTTTGCACGGAAAAGTCTTGATTTTACAGTACCAATGGATACTTTCATTAACGTTGAGATTTCTGCCAATGAATATTGATCAACATAGAAGTACCATAATGTTTTTTGATAAATCCCATCAAGCTGTTTCATTTTTTCTTGAACAATTTTCGTAACTGCAACCTTTTCGATTTGTTCTTCTGTTGAAATTTCATTGTTGGGAACCAAATCTAAAATCGGTACGTCTAATGTTTCAGGTTGACTAATCATATACTTACTTCTTCTAACATTTTTGCGATAGCGGTCGCGGAATGTGTTCATAGTAATCGTTGTAAGCCAAGCTTTCACATAGTCAACCTTGTCAATTTGATCTTCATTACGAACAACTTTTACCCAAACTTCTTGCATTAAGTCTTCAGCCTCAGCGGCGTTACGTGTAAGTTTTAAACATAAATGATATATATAACGGTTATATTCCTCATAAATTTCTGATAAACAGTTAGTCATGATTATTTCCTCCAATTTCTAACTTCTGACTATATTTTCCCAAAAACCATCATTACACTCTATCGTATTTGCTTTCAATTCCATTACATATGTGTAAGATTCGAAGTGCCAAACACACTATGCTATACTTATTTCACAATTAATGAAATGAGGGATTTTACATGAGCCATCTGGAAAAATTAGATGCTTATTTCACTGAAAACCGTGAAAAACATTTAGAGGAGCTATTTGAATTCCTTCGCATCCCAAGCATTAGCTCTCTTTCAGAACATAAGGAAGATATTCAAACTGCGGCAAATTGGTTAGCAGACCGACTTCGTAATCTTAATATTGAAAATGTATCAATTGATCAAACTGCCGGTCACCCTGTTGTTTATGGTGAATGGCTTCACGCTGAAGGAAAACCAACTATTCTTTTCTATGGTCATTATGATGTTCAACCAGTAGACCCACTCAACCTATGGGATTCTGAACCTTTCAAACCTGAAATACGGGACAATAAATTATTTGCTCGAGGCGCTTCAGATGATAAAGGACAAGTATTCATGCATTTAAAAATGATTGAAGCATTATTTGCAACTGAAGGCACACTTCCTGTAAACGTTAAATTCATTTATGAAGGAGAAGAAGAAATTGGCAGCCCTAATCTTCCAGCTTATGTTGAAGAAAATAAAGAAAAATTAGCAGCTGATTTTATTTTAATTTCTGATACGGGTCTCTATGCACCTGGAAAACCAGCAGTATGCTACGGTTTACGTGGACTAACTGGAGTTCAAATTGACGTGCGTGGTGCTAAAGGCGATCTTCATTCTGGTTTATATGGTGGCGGTGTACAAAACGCAATTCACGCCCTAGCTGAAATTCTTGCATCATTCCGCGATAAGCATGGAACCATTCAAGTAGAAGGTTTTTATGATAAAGTTCTCCCTTTATCAGATGAAGAACGTGAGGCTTATAAAGAATTAAATTTTGATGAAGAAGCATTAAAAGAGGAAATTGGTGTTAATGAATTATTTGGTGAGCAAGGCTACTCTTACTTAGAACGCACTTGGGCTCGTCCAACTCTAGAGGTAAATGGTGTTTTTGGCGGCTTCTCTGGTGAAGGAATTAAAACAGTTCTTCCTGCTGAAGCAGGTGCGAAAATTACATGTCGTTTAGTACCTGACCAAGATCCAAACGAAATCGTAGCATTACTTAAAGCTCATATTGAAAAACATAAACCTAAAGGCGTTAACGTTACAATATCTGAATTTGACAAAGGTGCACCTTACTTAACACCTTTTAATCACCCATTAATTCAAGCAGCAGGTCGTTCATATGAGCGCATCTATAATGTCCCTACTGCATTTACGCGTGGCGGTGGTTCTATACCGATTGTAGCTGCATTTGATGAAATTTTAGCGTTACCAGTTGTTTTAATGGGATTCGGCTTAAACAGCGAAAACTTCCATGCACCAAATGAGCATTTCACTTTAGAAAACTTTGATAAAGGACTTCGTGTTCTTGGTGATTACTTGTATGAAGTTGCTGATTTAGAATTTTAATATTGATTCTTCCTACGACTGTCCCAGAAGTATGTATTACAAACTTCTAGGACAGTTTTCTTTATATGAAAATAACTACATCAGGCTTTAGTATCTGAAGCTCCGCTTTCGGTACAGATAAATTACCGACTATCAGATTTGACTTTTATCGCAGACTGGAGGCGCAGCATTCCTTATGAAACTCCCCCTCTCAGCTTTGAGCTTTGATATTATCAATATTGACTAATACATAACTACGGTGATTCCTACCCCCGCCGCAAAGAGAACATGCTCCTCTGTAGTCATCTCACAACATCACCATCTTCTCACCGCCCTCTAAAAGTAATTTTTTTGCGACACTTTTTTTACAAATATTTAATTTATATAACAAAAAGGAATTTCCTAAATATTTGTAGAATTGGAATTATACTATTTTATATAGCTATAAATTAATTGCTTAGTTAAAAGAAAGACAGGGGTGTTTTAAATTGGAAAATAAATGGAGTCTTGTATTATTTGTTCAACCAGTTATCGGGTTATTGCTCATTTTAATTGGATTGTATACGTTTATTGCTGGAAGTCCACATTTACTCCCTTGGGCCTTCATGTTAATGGGACCATTATTTACAATGATGTGCTTATATGAAAGAAAAAGAGAAAACAAGAATGCTAGTGTTTTTTATTTAACTTTAGCAGCTATATCTTTTTTGTTTGGTTTCTATTCATTTACAACGTTTTAATTTTGGCTAAGAAGCATCCGTTAGAAAACTATGAGGTCACTGTAGACGACTTCATTCTAATTACAGAAGGCGAGATCTGGAAATTAGAATTTCTGGATAATCTCCTTCTACTTTTTCTCGTCACAGAAATTCCTTTGCTTGTTACTTAGGCGGCGCTTTCACAATACTCCTTATAAATGTCTAGTTCAAAATTATCTTAACGGAAGCCCCCTTTCACCACTTTCCATTACAAAAAAATTTCAACTGCATAAAAAAATCACCGCGCTACTAATGGCACGGTGATTTTTTAACTGACCTTTTAAAAAGCATTATATATAGGGGAGGTTATATATCTTGTCGAACAAGCTTTTACAAGGGTCTTTTGAGCTTACACTTTTACTATGAGCGATTTTTCATAAGAAGCAATTATTATTGACTTCTTTATGATGTACCTAGTGTACCATCAATCAATTACTTATTGGCCCACATGACGGTAGATGTCACATTTTTATCACATTATCGTTCACAATTTCGAAATAAATTGTTATATAACAATGCCCCCCCACTTTACCAACCTATTCAAATTTATTAAAATTGTTAATTTAAAGCACTTTCACTAAAACAATACTACTTTATAAGGATTGTAAACTGATGTGCAACAGACTGGGAGATAAAATAATTTATAATAACTTTATAACTTTCGAATTCAAGATTTAGCGAGTCTGTGATAATCTATAGGCGATGGTTTCAAGTGAGGCGACGTCTTTCAGACATTATAGGTAAGCCGTTTTTCTATGATATTTTAGATATGTAAAGTCCATTTAGAATACTTTTCCAGGTTTATCTTGTGGAAATTCCCGGTTTAATAAGTTTGATAATATCTTATGTTCTTGAGTAGCTTTTGCAATATTTTTATATAGATTTGCACGACCTACCTTTGAAAAGAAATTACACTTGCGCATTAGACTTCGAATTTACTTGTGGTTCATCGGTATTTCTAGTTATTCGCATACTTCATATAAATTCCACAGTAGCCAATTTTCCCTTTGAATGCATCATAGATGCACTTTAATAGGAGATAATCTTCATAATCATTGTTCTCCCGAATTGCATGTTTCTTAGTACTTTAAGCAATACATAATAACAACTCCGACTGCAACAGCACATAATTCAGAGACACTACTTGTAAGTTGGTATTTACGGATTACTTCATTGATGACTTCGTATTTTCATATGCAGCACTTGCGAGTAATCGCCTTCATTTTGAGTTCCTCCAACTTTTTTAGTAGTTCAATTCCAGCTTCTAACTAACGAATACGAGCTTCTGCTTTTTCTAGTTTTTCCAGCAGATAAGTCTTTAGTTGAAGGTCGCCAAGTACTTCCTTTTCCTCTGCGTTCTTCTAAAAACCCATTTTACCCATTTCGATTAAAAGTTCTTCTCTAACGGACTAAGAAATTCTTCGCTTTCAGAGACCTTCATTTCTAGACTGAATTTATTTTCTAAAATATTTGAGCTGATCCTTTACCTGATAAATTTTCTTTCACTGCTTTAATTTTAAACTCAGGTGGTTTACTGAATCGAACGATCAGATACTTAAGCAACATTAGGATTAGATTCTAACAGTTGACGTTGGTGTTCGTTGAAAAAGATTTTACTCTTAAAATAACTCCCGTTCAGTTTAATTTGTTTTGGTATAACGGGCTTTTCAAATAGAAAAAACCCCGAATAGGGTACTTTTTTAAAGTGACAACTATTCGGAGCTCAGTTCACCTAAGTTACTTAGATGTGGCTTATAATTATCTAAATTGATTTTTGATAAGCACTATTCATGAGTACTTTATTATAATTAATATCAATCTTATGATTGATTAACTTTAAATGATCCTTATTTAACAAAGATTGTTCTATTTTCTTCTCAAAACGAATTTTGTTAAGCTCACTAGGGAATAATAATCTATTTTCTTTTGTCATCATTCCAAGTTCATAGCATCTTTTAATAATATCTAAAACACTCGCACTTTTTAATATATCGCTTTTTCCTTCATCATAAGTAGACAGCTCAGTACGCATGTCCCAATTAGAAGCATAAAAATTTTCAAAACCAGATTCTGCATTTTTTTTGCTTACCACTTCACCTTTTTCAATCATGGAACAAAACTCATAAAAATGAATCGAGTAGCGGTTATCATCTGTTACATTATTAATGTCTACACCTTCGTTAGCTACATTACAAAATGCTAAAAACATAGGATCTAGTTTTTCAATGTACTCGTCCCATCGTGCAGCATCATCTGCATCGTAAGCAATACCATTAACAATGACGCTTTCAGTTGATTCTATTATTTCCCCTCTATCATTGGCTTCTGCTTCGTAAACATTATCCCACCTAGTCTTACTTTGATTTATAGACGTGCTATTTGTTGTACTTGAAGTATTTGTTACAATTGCAGTGTTAAGAGATTGTATCATATCTATTCTCCTATTATTCTCTATCAAAAGATACTGTATTACCATTAACAATTTGACCTAGTTGATTGATGCCTTTAATTGTTATTGAATCATTAGGCAAATCACTAGATTCTACTTTAAAATAATATACAAATCCTGTTACAATTTTGTTTGAATCTACAACTGGTGTAGTTTGATAATTAATAACTTTTTTATGACTTAGGTTCACATCATTGCTATACGCTAAATACGTTAAAGGATACCCTGTAAACAAAACTCTAATATATATGGTATCTGTTGTTGTTACCGGAGTCTCTGCTTTTGATTGATTAACTCCGATAGTTTCCCACTTAGTACCATTCACGGAAAAACCTGTGATTCGGACAGATGTTAGATCTGGAGCAGGTGCTGCAGATGCTTTTTCATTTCCTACTCCTATAAAAATACCAAATATTAACGAAAATGCAATAGCCATAGTTATTAACTTTTTCATATTGCTACCTCTAAGGTATATTTATTGAGCTAAGAATTATACGACGTCGTATAATTAATTATAATTTTTATATTGGTAAATTTCAATATATTTTACGTATTTTACAAATTTTACATCTATATAGAATTTAACTTCTTAAGTAAACAAAACGAAAACAACTTGCATGTAATACCTATGCAAATTCTGTTAATAAAAGGTCGATTTTAGAATATTTTATTTTAAAGGATGAAAAAGAAAAGGAAAATTAAAGATCTTAGTTGGGAAATTAATTTAATCGTCTTAGATCAGTTCGTTTCTTCTAAGAGTGTTGGGGTAAAATCTACTGAGATTAATTAGTAACTACAAGAAAAGAGAATTCTAAAAACTTCAGATTGCTTATATTAAGTATAGAAGAAACATGATTGTATCTATACATCTGAAAGTGCCTTTATCCATTCAGATCAAGAATTCTATTATACGAATATTACACTGAGGTAACTATTGAGATAACCGGTATCTCGGACAGTGGAATTTAAAAAAAAGATGCCACCTGTAAAATACAGGCAGCATCTTTTTAAGTTGCTTAGAAACTTTTTGAAACAAATCATTTATCATTATCTGTGTAACCGACAAAGCCATGTATGAACATAAAGATGAAATGCCCTAAAGTCCACTTAAAAACCTAGGATACTCATCTTCCTATTAATTAAAATATTAAACCAACCGATGCATAAATAATAACCGTTGCAAAAACTGCAGTCATATAAATTAGGGAATAAGCAAACATTTTATTTGCCCAAATTTTTTCATCCATTTGGCGATAGCCTACGAAGCTAATCCACAACCAAATACCACCTAAAATAAGAGAAGATAACGTAAGTCCCCAGCTTAAAGGCAAGAATAAGAAGCTTGTAAACATTAAAAGAATCAAGTAAATGTTTGTTTGAATGTACGTTCTTCTCGCACTTTTTATAACTGGCAGCATTGGAATTTTTGCTGCTGCGTAATCATCTTTTTTGCGAATAGCAATTGCATAAAAGTGTGGCATTTGCCAAATAACCATAATGATGAAAAGCGCCCATGCAGCTGGATGCCAAATATTTGGTGCCACTGCTGCCCACCCAATTAAAGGAGGCATCGCACCTGAAATGCTACCTACTTCTGTATTCCAAATCGTTCTTCTTTTTGTCCATATTGTATAAGGAACCACATAGAAGAACACTCCCAAAAAACCAAGAAACGCAGCAAGTGGTGTTGTTAATGCTAATATTGCAAGTCCTAAAAGAAGTAAAAGTATGCCGACAATCCATATTGAACGTACACTTAACTCACCTGTTACTGTAGGTCGTGATTTTGTTCGTTTCATAATCGCATCGATATCACGATCATACAAATTATTAAAAGTCCCTGCTGCTCCAATAATGAATGCAGAACCAACAAAGGCATATAGTATACTTGGTATATGTTCAACAAAGCTTAGTTCATACGTATATAAAGCTAGCATAAGAGCCGCAATCATCGGAATTAAATTCGATTTAATAATTCCTGTTTTGACGGTCTTTGCCCATAAATTGATGTAGTTTCGCATAGTATGTCTAATTCTCCTCATTATAAGGCTACCATTGGTAAGCACTATATCCTATCATACCACTGATATAGGAGATTCAACAATCGACTTAGCTTGTTTATTTTTAAAAATTTATAGGACTTTTTTCAATAAATTCGTAGTTTGGTCAAATTTATCAGCTTGCAATTTATTAACTGTTAAAAACAAGCTTTATTACTAATCTATTTATCTCGAATTTGCTTCATTGGCTGATAGTAAACCAATCGTTTTATTTTTCTTCCAAACACTATCCCAATATTTCAATGGAACAACAGTTTCTCCAACATACGGTGCTATTTCTACAGTAATCCCCGGCATTTTATAATTCATTATAAACCAATCTGTGGATGCACCAGATCCTGTTTCACCCGTTGGCGGCATAATGCGGTAGCCTGTCACATTATTTATCATTTTAGCAACTGATAAATCACGTTTTAATGCCGTTGATTTTTGATAATTGTAGTAATAAAGGATTGAGCCTGAACTATGATATGAAATATAAGACTTGAATTTGTGCTTTGCCACAAAACTGCGTAACGCTTGTGATTCTGGCTCTGAAAAAGCTTTAGGTCCTTTATAATTTTTATAAGAAGGAGCTTTTGTAGAAGTTTTTTTCGCCCAACCACCATCAAAATTTCTATTTAAATCAACACCGCGAATATTGGCCTTCCACCGATTATAGTTCGTGCTTCCATTATTTAATTTTTTAGTTGCTATACTTGCATTTGCTTTTGATTGGACAAGGGTTACACCATCTGGATTCATCATCGGCACGAACCATATACTCACACGATCCAAAATTGTTTTAACATTCATTGAATTAAATTTTGTACCTTTTAAATAATGATATGTATACTCGTCAATCATTTCTAATAGCACATTCGTAGTCATGTGCTCCCTCGCATGCATTGACGCATCCATTAATATTTCTTTCGATCCATTCCCTACCTTTAAGGCATATAAAGTTCTACCTTCAACCGATGAACCAATCTTTTCTAATTTCGTAAATTCTGGGTACATATATGAAAATACTTTTAAATAATATTCCATTTCTTTATAACTAATATTCTTTTGTGGTACTACTTGATTCGTATGATGAAATTCTCGTAAATTAACATATACTCGTTTCCCGAATCGTTCAATTACACCACGGCCTCCGCTAACCATATGTAGCTTTACTTGTTCCCCTTTTGCAATGGTTCCCAGTACATTACCAGCTTTATCTTCAAATATTGCATCAGTTTCAGCAACTATATTTCGAGGAAAATTTCCTTTAATATGTGCTTCTAAATTTGGCTTTTCCTTTGTAGAAGTTAAAGCTGTTTTCGGGATATAAAAAGATTTGTTGCTTGCTGTAATAATAAAATAATTTGCTGTCACTCTAGTTGGGGATAAAATAACTCCCTCTTCTAAAGTTCCTACTTTTACAAAACCTTTGGAAGAGGATAAGTAATATGGTGTCGCTTGAATTACTTTTCCATTACCGCTTATGTATAAAGGAGTTGCTTCTTCTGGTGGTACTGTTTCTGCTGGAGTTTCTTGTTCTGCATCCTGTTGCTCTTCAGTAGTTATAACTATGGAAGTTTCAGGAGTTGTAGTTACCAAATCTTCTGTACTTGGTTGCTCAATTTCATTGGCAGAAACTGCTGAAACTTGGAAAACAAGTGAAACTGCTAATAAAACTGTTAAATATCTCTTACGCTTGTTCAAAGTTGATAGCTCCATTTCTATATTAAATTATCAAAAAGTTACTATTATTATCATAACTAATACAATATTCATTTTACAAATTACAATTATATTAAGAATTTTAGTAAAAAAAGAAAGTACACTTCAACACGAAATATGTGAAGTGTACTTTAAATGGTACTTACTTTTTATATCGTTTCGGAAAATTCGCACTTAACCTTCGAATAAACGCACATAAAATCTGGAAATTCGCACATAAAAATCAGAAAACCGCACATAAACCTTTATATTTCGCACATAAAGTTCAAAAACTAGTTTTCTCACATATTGTCTTTTCTCTTCTATCAATATATGAACAAGCTACTTTTAATAAAGGTAATACTATTAGAAAGACAAATAACAAGCGGAAAATTTGGAATACCGTAACTACTGAAACATCTGCACCGATTGCTGTTGCAAGTACACTCATTTGATCAAGCCCTCCTGCAGCTGAACTAAGGAAGCTTGTAGGCAATGAATAATGGAGGAGATAGACAAGCAACAATCCTTGCCCAAAAGTAATTACAAGTAATAACAGTGCGCTTCCGACACCTAATAACAACACGCGTTTTCCTAGCTTTATCATTTCCGGTTTTAAAAGCAGACCTATATACGCTCCCATAAATAGCTGCGCAATATGTAGTAGTATACTTGGCACTTCAGGTACATCAACCGAAAATAATTTAAGTACAATGACAAATAATACGGGTGTTAAAAAATGAGGTACAGGCAGTTTTATTTTTTTCCCTACCCAGACGAGTGCTCTTGATACGAGTACAATTAGTAACAGCGGGATTATGGAATTTAATGCGAAGCTTCCCCCTCCATGTGCTTGAATGACATGTCCAGAGAGAATAAACGGAACGAGAAAAACAATACTGATAACACGAACAACATGAAAAAAAGTAACAATCGCTAAGTCAATATCCTTTTCCTCTTCTGCAAACACAACAATTTGGCCTAAGCCACCTGGAACAGTACAAGTTAAAGCCGTTTTCAAAGAAATATTCCCTACTTTTTTTACTCCAAAGGCCATCAATACACTTATTATCACTAAGACAATATTGATAATTAACATAAGTAAAAGAAGCCAGCTCATTCCTTTAAATAAATCGAATTGGAATGAATGACCAATGGATACCCCTATAATTAGAAGACCTAAGTTTCTTAAACTCATCGGCCAATATAATTCATATTTAATAAAAAATTGGCTAATAAGTACTGCAAAAAGTGGTCCAAGCATCCATGGAACTGGCATACCAACCCACTCAAATAACAACGCTCCTAAAATACTAATCAATGCTACTAGACTGATTGATTTTAAATGCAAAGCTCGAACCTCTTCTCTATCTATGTTTATTTTTACATTACCATATATTAGACGGTTTTACATGCGACGTAATCCCTTTCGAAGTTCATTTATAGAAAAAATATTTCCAACCAGTTCCGCAAAAGTCCATATATTTCTATTTTTTGTCCATTTACTTTTTTACTTAATTAAGTAAAAATAATTAATAATGATAATCATTATCAACTACTCTTGAGGAGGATAATATGAATACTGATGTTACGATTATTGGTGGTGGCCCAAGCGGATTATTTAGTGCATTTTATGCGGGTTTAAGAAATATGAAAACAAAAATTATCGAATCTCAACCTATGCTAGGTGGCAAGGTTCATGTTTATCCTGAAAAATTGATTTGGGATATTGGTGGAATGACACCGATTACCGGTCAACAGTTAATAGAACAATCAATTACACAAGCATTAACATTTGACCCAACAGTATGCGTGAATACAAAGGTTCAAACAATCGGTAAAGAAAATAATATTTTTGTGATTACAACTGAATCAGGTGAACAACATTATTCAAAAACAGTTATTCTTGCAATTGGATCTGGCATTGTAAACCACCAAAAGCTAGAAATTGAAGGCGCTGATAAATTCGAAAATACAAATCTATTTTATTCTGTTCGCAGTATTCATGACTTCAAGGATAAATCCATTTTAATATCTGGTGGTGGCCATGCAGCGATTGACTGGGCTCATGATTTAAACGGCTTTGCAAAAGATATTACTGTTATTTATCGTGGTGATAAATTATCTGGTCATGAAGCATACATCCAAAAAATTAAAAACAATGGGACACCAATCCTATTAAATACACAAATAAAAGAATTCATCCCCTCTTCTGATGGTGCAAGTATTCAGCAAGTTATTATTGAAAATACAAAAACAGGTGAAGAAAAAGCGATTGAAACTGACGCTATACTTATTAACCATGGATTTTTGAAAGAAAGAACAATCGCATTTGATGATTCCATTACAGTTGAACGAGATAAAGAACGAACTTTTTTAGTATCAACGAACGGAATGTGTGAATCATCTGAACCAGGACTATTTGCTGCTGGTGATATTGCCGAATATCCTAGCAAAATTCATTTAATCGCAGGTGCTTATCAAGATGCTCTTCATGCAGTGAACCGTGCAAAGGCATATCTTGATCCAACTGCGAATCCGACAGCTCAAGTTTCTTCACATAATGAAACGTTTGATGAACGTAATCGAGAAATTTTCGAATCACAATTAAAAGAAAAAGCAACGATTAATTAACTATCTGCGAGAGTGATTGTATCTAAAGATTCAACAATGACTCTCTTCTTTTCGTTTTAAAAGGAGGAAGCGATGAATATTGAAGATTTAACAAATTACTTTGCAAGCGCGACAATAAGCTTTGAAAATGTATGCCAACACATTATTCCATCCGGTAGCAAAAATATAAATGTAACAAGCTCTCACAATTGTGCTAGCATGTTTGTCACTTTATCTGGACATGCATGTTTTACTATCGATAACACACCTTATGAGCTAAAAACTGGAACAGTTCTTCATGTTGGACCTAGTATGGTTTTAAGCGAAGAAGTATTAAACAATAAGAATTTCTCCTATATTTTAATTCATTATCGAATATTAGAGGTAGAAAAATACCCTTTATATACAAGTCATTTCATCATGGAAATTGAAAATCAAAAAAAGGTTATTCAATGTGCATTAGACTTAGTGGAAACTTTTAAATCCACGGATATTTGTATGAAATTAAAATGTAAATCTATACTGTTAAATTTCATACTTGAATTGATTCATGCTTTAAAAAACGATAATAAACAACCGACAATTGATTTAGAAAAAATTAAAAGCTATATACATCAGCATTACTCAGAATCGATTACTATCAATGGTATTGCAAATAAATTTGGAATTAAGAGACGCTATTTAACAGCAGTATTTCAACGTTATATCGGCACTAGCCCAATTGAATATTTAACCGCCTGCCGGATTCATAAAGCGCAAGAATTATTATTATTAACCGATAAGCAAATAATCGAAATTTCAAACAGCGTCGGCTATGTTGATAATTTATATTTTAGCCGTGTATTTAAAAAGAAGACTGGCATGTCCCCTACTGAGTATCGTAAATATAAATCCCACTATTCTATAGGCAAAGTAAATCCAGATTAGAAAGGTAGTAATTACAATGAATAACTTAATTGCTAAGGAGCTTTTCGTTGGTTATATGAGTAAGATGATCATTGAAGATTTAAACGTTACGATTCCAGAGGGTGAAATTACAACCATTATTGGACCAAACGGCTGTGGCAAATCAACTCTTTTAAAAACGATGTCTCGAATTTTAAAGCATCAAAAAGGAGCTGTACTACTAAATGGTAAAGATATTCATTGAAAACAAAAGACATTGCAAAACAAATTGCCATTTTGCCACAAAGCTCTGAATGTCCAGCTGGTTTAACAATTGAAGAATTAATTGCCTATGGGCGTTTCCCTCATCAAAAACGATTTACTTCTATTTTCAAAGGAGGATCAATCAATTATTGATTGGGCTATTGACTCAACTGGTCTTAACGATTTACGTACACGGGAAGTTGATTTCCTTTCGGGAGGTCAGTTTCAGCGAGCATGGATTGCGATGGCCCTTGCACAAGATACACCGATTATTTTCTTAGATGAACCAACAACATACTTAGATTTAACAAATCAACTAGATATTTTAAAGCTACTAAAACAGCTTAATGAAACTTCGAAAAAAACGATTATTATGGTGCTTCACGATTTAAATCATGCTTCTCGTTTTTCACATTATTTAATTGCGATGAAGGATGGACAAATTATAAAAACAGGGTCGTCGAATGAAGTAATGACTACAGATACATTGAAAAAGGTATTTAACATAAACGCAACCTTAACAACATGCCCATACAGTCATAATCCAATTTGTTTAACTTATGACTCTTTTGAAGAAGAAAGCTTTCAAAGAAACTCTGAAGTTGTTTCAATTGGAAGTTAAAAAATACACCTGCTCGGAATTCTGAACAGGTGTATTTTATACTTTCCCTTTTATCAATAAATAAACAAAATACGGTACGCCAATAATGGCTATCACTATTTCAACTGGAATTTCTTCTGTTGCAATTGATTTTGCTATATAATCTGCAATTACTACAAGGAGCATTCCTATGAAACCACTTATGGTTAAGGAGTATTTATGCTTTGATCCAACAAGCTGTTTGGCAATATGAGGTGCTAATAAGCCGATAAACATAATGTTTCCTGCAATCGCTACACAGCTACTAACAATCCCAATACTTGTTAACAACAGAAGTATATATCAACGATTTAAATGAACACCTAAGCTTTGTACTGTAATCTCTGAAAATTGAATAACGTCTAAAATTCTCGTGTAAAAAAATACAATCGGTATTAAAATAATCATCCATGGTAAAATCGCTACTATGTATGTCCAATTGGCACTATATAAACTTCCATTCAACCATACAATTGCTTGTTTATAAGCTACCGGATCCATTTTTAATGATAGAAACAATGTAATTGAACTAAAACCCGCTGAGATTGCAATTCCAATCAAAATAAATCGTTGAATATCTAAACGCCCTCTTCTCTAGGATGCAGCTAAAATGCCTCCAAACCATCCGAAAAATGAACGAATAAATATGCTGTACCATTCATCCATAGCAAATACTCCTTGGAACAAGAAGGTGAAAATAACAATTCCAGCACCTGCACCAGAGCTAATCCCAACGATACTTGGATCTGCTTAGCCATTTTTTGTGATAGTTTGCAATATTGCACCTGCTAGAGCTAATCCAAATCCAACAATATCGCTACTATAATTCGCGGAAGACGATATTCGAATACAACCTTCTGAAAGTTAGCATTATCATCCATAAATAAAAGTGTTTTAAAAACATCCGTGACTGAAATCGAAAAACTGCCATTTGTTAGGCTATAATAAATAGCACCTAACAATAATAAGATAATTATAGATAAAGAGAAGGAAAAACGTTTTGCATCTCTCTTTTTAAACACTTTGCTTACCTCCTTTCTTGTAAATTAAATAGACAAAGAAAGGAACGCAAATAGCTGTCACAATAATTGTAACCGGCATTTCATACGGTTTATTAACGAGACGACTCACTACATCTGCATAACATAAAAATATTCCTCCAAGCAAACCTGAACAAGGAATAATCCATCGATAATCCGACCCAACAATAAAACGCGTAATATGTGGGATAACAAGTCCTAATAAGGCAACACTTCCTGCAATTGCAATGGCTGAACCTGTCATTAGTGCAACAATGCCAATACTTTTATCCAAGTTTTATTGACGCCTAGTCCAACCGCATTATCTTCCCCAAGTACTAAAATCGTGATTGATTTTGCGAGGTATAATGCAATGATTACACCTACAATCATAAACGGTGCAGCAAGTTGAAGATCTACCAATGTAATATTGTCCAATCGAGTACTATACCAAAAGCTAATATTTTGTGCTTCCCCGTGATAAATGCTTAATCCAGAAGCAATACTACTGAATAATGTTCACATCACTACTCCTAGAATTGCTAGGCGAACAGGCTGGAATCCGTTTGGAATTAGACTTGCAATCCCAAAAACAATTACCATTGAAAGCATCGATCCGACAAAGGACACAATCATAAGTTCTAATGATGACATAGAAAAAAATACAATTCCTAACGTTACAAAAAGAACTGAGCCTTCCGTCACTCCTAAAATGGAAGGTGATGGAAGGTGATGCAAGGTAGTTACGCGTAACCCCCTGCATCACCGCACCTAAATAGCTAGTAAGGCACCTATTACGATAGCTCCAATTGCACGTGGCAGTCGAGTAGTCGTAATGATAAGCTGATTGAGATTGTCCTTATCATAATGAAAGAATGTATTCCAAACATCTTGTAAAGTTAAATCAACTGAACCAAATTTAATGGAGAAAAACAGTCCAATTATTAATAGGATTGGGCATATCGCAATGATTGAAAATGCTCTTTTTTGAATCACTAAAATGCCTCTTCTCTTTCTACTATTTCATATCTTCCTCAAATACTTCCATGGCTTTATCTAAAAATAACTCTTTACTAAAAACTGGTACACCAAAATAATATGGAGAAATTATGTTCATCGATACATTGTCATTTTGAACAGCTGCAATTTTCTGCCATAATGGATTTTTTGCCAGTTCTTCATATGCCTTATCCTCTTTATCTGTGCCAGTTTCAGTTTCATACATTAACACGAAAATATAATCAGGGTTTAATTCAGCTAATTTTTCTAGTGGGAATTCTTCAAGTCGTTCAACTTTTGTTAATACTTCTGGCGCTTTAAAGCCTAATTCGTTATATAAAATGCTATTGTATGTAATTGAATCGTTGTAAATAGTAATTCCATTGGAACTCGAAAGACGCATATACAATACTATTTTGTCCTTTAAATCACTGTTCGCAATTTTTTCTTTTGCTGCTGCTAGCTTTTCTTCATATTCTTTAATTGCTTGTGATGCCTCATCCTGTTTATTCAAGATTTCTCCCACAACAGTAATGTTTGCAATAGTATCTGCACCGTCATATGATAATGGAAATGTTGGTGCAATCTCTTCCATCGGTTTTAATTCCTCTGGTGCAAGACGATTTGTACTTAATATTAAGTCTGGAGACAATTCAAGTAACGCTTCTTTGTCTGGATAATATCCAACATCGATATACTCAACATTTTCAAACATTTTAGCCATTTCTTCAGGAATATCCTTTTCGTCGTATACATCTTTACCGACTGCATATGGTTTAACACCTAACTTTTCTAATTCCTCCATACCTTCAGGCGCCACAACAAGAATTTTTTGTGGATCAACAGGAACTTCATAATCCTTCCCTAAATATGTAACTATCTTTGTTTCTTTTGAATTGTCCGTTTCATTTGCTGCTTCTGTATTATTATTTTCTTCTTTAGGACTAGATGAACTTCCGCATGCTCCTAATACAAATGTTTTAGCCAATAATAGTGCGATGAAAAAATAGTGCTTCTTCACTTTATTTCTTCCCTTCTTTTGTTGGTGAACCAATCAGTTGATAATGATTATCATCGCCATTTAAATTCTACTGAAATACAGTTTGAAGTAAATGGATAAAAGGATGTTCGATATGGATTTTTGAGTACACATAAAAAAACCGACTTCTTAAATTTTAAGAAATCGGTTTTTTTAAAGAGGGTTTGTGAGGATATTCAGTTGTGTTCTTCTGTCTTAATTAAGTTGTGTAATAAAAATGAAAATATGCATAATAATTTCTAATATTATAAGATTTTTTTTGCATTTGTCGGGATTTTCACCTAATTTGTCGGGATTCTTCCCTTTCTAAGTACAAATTATTTGAAAAAACGATACTGAATTGCGTCTAAAATTATTAATGGATATCATTCTTTTTAAAATTACCGCCACGAACTTCTGCTACGTCATAAACAGTAACAAATGAGCCTGGATCAATTTCTCGAATAATTTCCTTCATTTTGCTTTCCTCTAAACGGTTAATTACACAGGTAATTTCCTTGAATTCTTCATTGGAATAAGCACCTCGTACAATATTATATGTAGCGCTTCTTCCTAAGCGGTCGCGAATTGTTTCGACCATTAATTCAGGTTCATTTGTAATAATTTTAAATGTTTTCGAGCCACTTAAACCTTCTTCTACGATATGGATCACTTTCGAAGCAATAAAATATGCAATCCCTGAAAGAATAGCTCCTTGTAGACCAAATACTGTAGATACGACAATGAACACAAAGAGATTTAAAAATAAAATTAAATCACTTGTACCAAAAGGTAACTTACTAGACAGTAATACTGCCAACATATCGATTCCATCTAGTGCTCCACCATTACGCAATGCTAAACCCATACCAAACCCGATGATGATACCACCAACGACAGTTACTAATAAAGTATCTCCTTCAATAATTGTAGGTATATGATGCATCAGACTCGTACCAACTGCTAATGAAACAATACCAACTACTGAAAACACTGCAAAACTTTTACCTATTTGTTTATATCCTAAAAATACAAAAGGAATATTTAAAAGGGCAATCAGCACTCCTAATGGCACCCCAAATAGTTGCGAACCAACGATACTTAAACCAGTTACGCCACCATCAGATACGCTATTAGGAATTAATACCGCTTCGAGTCCATACGATGTAATAAATCCTCCTATAACAACCATTAGTGCTCGTACAAGCAGCCATGATTTACTTGATTTACGATGTGCATTTGTAACCATGTTATTTCCTCTATTCTATTTATTTTTACACTAAAACTTACATTAATTATAGCACGCCCTCTGTTATTCCTTCCTCTGATAGCCCCAATAAATAAAAAATCTGTCCGCAAGATTTCTTAACGAACAGATTAATTATTATAATACTTTGTCTAAAAAATCTTTTGCACGAGCAGATTTTGGTGCACTGAAAAATTCCTCTGGCGATGAATCTTCAACTAAGTTGCCACCTTCAAGAAACAAAATTCGATCTGCTACTTCACGAGCAAAGCCCATTTCATGAGTAACGATAATCATTGTCATCCCTGATTCTGCCAGTGATTTCATAACAGCAAGTACTTCTTTAACCATTTCAGGATCAAGTGCCGAGGTTGGTTCATCAAACAACATAACGGTTGGATTCATTGCAAGAGCACGTGCAATTGCCACCCGCTGTTTTTGTCCTCCCGATAATCTGTTTGGGTACTCGTCACGTTTTTCATATAAACCAACTTTACGAAGAAGCTCGTCTGCAGTTTCTGTCGCTTCCTTCTTTGATATCCCCTTGACATTCATTGGTGCATAAATCAAGTTCTCCAGCACCGTTTTATGAGGGAATAAATGAAAGTGTTGAAAGACCATTCCTAAGTTTTCACGTACCTTCATTACATTTTTCTCAGTAATTAACGTATCACCGATTGTAATGTCTCCACTTGTCGGTTCCTCTAAACGGTTAATGCAACGTAAAAAAGTTGATTTACCTGATCCAGATGGACCAATGACTGCAATGACTTCTTTTTCTTTAATTTCTGTTGAAATACCTTTTAACACTTCATTATTTCCAAATGATTTTTTTAAGTTTTCGATTTTAATCACTGCGTCTCATCCTCTTTTCTATTGATCTTCCAAGGAATGTTAATACGAGTGTCATGATATAGTAAATTACACCAGCGATTAGTAGGGGTTCAAAATAACGGAATGTTGATCCACCAACAACATATGCTCGACGCATAATATCTAAGGCACCAATTACAGTTACGATTGCTGATTCTTTATTTAATGTAATAAATTCATTCATTAATGAAGGTAAAATATTTTTCATCGCCTGTGGCAAAATAATATCCTTCATCATTTTAGAGTAAGGAACTCCAAGTGCTTTTGCTGCCTCTTGTTGTCCTTTATCTACTGCATTAATCCCTGCACGAATAATTTCAGAAACATATGCACCTGAGTTTAACCCAAATGCGATAATAGCAGCAGGTATTGGATCGATGTTTGTACCAATAAATTGTGGTATTGCATAATATATAAGCATCAACTGTAGTACAAGCGGTGTACCACGGAAGATTGATGTATAAAACTCTGCAAACCATCTTAATGGTTTAATACTACCGATTTTACATAAAGCTAGCAAAATCCCAAGAACTAGCCCTACAATCGTTGCAAAGACAACAATTTGTAATGTTACACCTATCCCTTGTAAAATATAAGGAATAGAGGGAACGACTTTCGAAAAATCAAACATCGTTAGCCCCCTTTCATCTTTTTAAATTTAAAGCGCAAGCGCCATATTTATATATAATTACTTATTTATTAAGAAGAGAAACGCCATTCAGATTTAACTGAATGACGCATTTGTATTATTGTTCAACCACGAACCATTTTTTCTTAAGCTCGTCAATTTTACCTTCATCGATTAACTCTTGAATTACTTGGTCGAATTCAGCTTTTAATTTACTGCCTTCTTGGAATACTACTGCTTTGAAATCTGGGTCTTCTACTTCAATTGGGAATGCTGCTAAGTCATCGTTTTGTGCTAAGTAATTTTCCGCAACGATATTTTCAATAACAGCACCTTGGAAACGGCCATTTTTCATTTCTTGAATTACTTCTGGAATTAAGTTACGGCTTTCTACTGTAAAGCCATTCTCTTCACCTAATTTTTTAGCTAATTCTTCTTGAATTGAAGAAACTTGTGCACCAACTACTTTTCCTTTTAAATCTTCTAAAGAAGCGATATTACTTTCTTTTGGTGATACTAAATATTGCTCTGTTTCATAATATGCAGTTGAGAAGTCCACTACTTCATCACGATCTTTAGTTGGAGTCATACCAGCAATAACAAAATCAAATTTATCTGCTTGTAAACCAGGAATTAAACTGTTGAAGTCTGAGTTTGTGAATTGTAACTCATACCCTAAACGCTCTGCAATTAAGTTTGCTAAATCAATATCAAAACCGATAATTTCATCGCTTACTGCAGTGTCTACATATTCAAATGGTGCGTAGTCAGCTGATGTACCTACACGTAATACTTTTGCTTCCTCTGTTGCTGCACCTGTTTGTGATTCTGTTTCTGTTGTTTCTTTTTCAGCTGTACCACAAGCTACTAAAATACCAATGACTAATACTAGCATGAATAAAAAATACTTATTTTTCATTGTTGAGTTCTCCTTTGTTGTTTAATTATTGTTCTTCTAAATATCTTTGAATTGCTTTTTCGAGCATTTCTAAGCCATCATCAATTTGTTCTTTTGTTACTGTTAATGGTGGAATCATTCGAATTACTTCCCCGACATTACCACATAAATAAAACAGTACCCCTTCTTCTAATGCATAATCAAGAATCTTCATAACTGCTTGTCCATCTAGCTCACCTGTTTGTGGATTTGAAATTTCAATTCCAATCATGAGACCAGCTGAACGGACATCACTAATAATTGAATATTTCTCTTTTAATGAAAGTAATTGCTGTCTAGCATATGCTCCAACTTCTCTTGAATTTTCTACAAGCTTTTCATCATGTAAAATTTCTAATGTTGTCAATGCTACTGAACAAGCAATTGGGTTACCTCCAAATGTAGTACCATGCATACCAAGTGGCCATTGTTGCATTAATTTTTTCGATGCAACAGTTGCACTTAACGGCAAACCAGATGCAATCCCTTTTGCAATAGCCATAATATCTGGCGTTACATCAAAATATTGAGCTGCAAACCATTCACCAGTGCGGCCAAAACCAGTTTGTACTTCATCAAATATTAATAAGATGCCATGCTCATCACAAATTTCTCGAACTTTCTTTACCCATGCTTTTGGTGGAATAATATAGCCACCTTCACCTAGAACTGGCTCCATAATTACAGCAGCCACTTCTTCTGGTGTTACTTGATGTTTGAACAAACGTTTGAAGTCTTTTTCAAGCTGTTCAACACAATAAACTTCTGGGTCAATATCTTTTGGACAACCTTTTACATCCGCATATGGGATTTGATAAGACAAATGTGAAGGCTGTAAAAATTTACGATATTTGCTTTTCGAAGTTGTCACACTTAAAGCGCCCATTGATCGGCCATGGAAACAACCTGTAAATGACACTACGTAAGGGCGTTTTGTTACAAACTTCGCAAGCTTTAAAGCTCCTTCAATTGCTTCAGTTCCACTGTTTGCAAAGAAAAAGCAATCTAAATTCCCTGGCAAAACTTTACCTAGTTCTTCTGCTAATCTTAAAATCGATTCATACATGATTACACCTGATGGTCCATGTACTAATTGATCGGCCGCATCTTTAATACTTTGAACAACTTTTGGATGACGATGTCCAGTATTTGCTACAGCAATTCCTGATGTAAAATCTAAATATTTCTTACCATCTGCGCCATAGTAATAGCAACCTTCTTCTTTCACTATTGGAATATTCGGATGATCCTTCGCCATACTCGGCGCTAAATAATCACCCATACGTTCATATAAATCAAGCCAGTTACCCATGCTGCTTTCCTTCTTTCTTATTATACAAAGACTAAAGATTCGTTATTATTAGTAGAATGCTAATAAAATGACAATTCCAACATTTATTTAATATATAATCTATTGTATAATTATGCAACAGGAAAAACAACAGAAAATTATAGTCGGAATTGGTTTAATATTTAAAAATATTTAACGTAAGTGATAAATTACAATAACTTATTATATATAGGATAGTTATATGTTTTATTAAATGCTCATTTACTTATTTTCAAATAATTATCACTATCTTTAAAACAGCTTGGAAACTATATTCCAGGCTGTTTCTATTTATAAATATCCATTTTTATAGAAGTAATCTAAATAATGAAAAATTATACACTTCTTAATATTTACAATTCCTATAGGTATTATTATAATTAACTGTATTAAATTATTATAATAGGAAGTAAACGAATCATTATCCAGATGCTAGTAATAAAAAGGATTAGTAAAAAATTAAGAAACTAAATAGGCTCAGTTGAAAATGAGACAACAACCAATAATTATTTAAGGAGGCAATAATATGACAACTGTGATTAAAAACGATTTTTTAAGCTATGGTTCAAAAGAAGCACCAGTAAAAGTGAGGGCACTGAAAAACTTACGCTTTTTATTGCGTATCGGTTTTTCAGAATAAAAAAAAGGCACTTTCTGTTCGATTTTGAACAGAAAGTGCCTTCTTTCTTTGTCTATTTCTTACTCTTTTTCGTT
>JAEXYZ010000008.1 GCA_023405135.1 Bacillota bacterium
AGTCACAGAAGATGAGATGAAACAAGCACTTCAATTCATCAATCATCGACCAAGAAAATGTCTTGGTTGGAAAACTGCACATGAGGCGTTTCAGGAAGAACTGTTGCACTTAATTTGACAAAGTATCATACTAAAAAAGGGATTTTTATTGGTGATGGAATTACTCAAGCAAAGGCCGTTACTCGCCTAAAAACTGGCTACGATCCCTGGTCCACTAGTAAGACTAATGCACAAACAATTGCTAAAGAAGCTAGTCCAATAGGAAAAGCAATAGGTCCTGAAATTGATATGAAAAATGGTACGCCTAAATCTGGTTACTTCTATCATTACCATGTGGCTCAAGAAAAGTTATTAAGTGAGTATATTCGATTATGTGGAAAAGATGATAACAATAAAAATGGCGTTCATGCATTTTATGGGGCACCTTATTAAAAAAAATTGGAACGAAAAGTAATGACTTCAATCATTTATGAAGATATAAAGGGTGATGACTATCAATTACTGTTGGATGCCGCATTACAAAAATGTAATCGTTTCGCATTTGTTAAAAGAAAAGATTTAATGGCTGACGAATTAGTTGCAATGAAAAAATTTCACACATTAGTTAAGGATATTCTGGACTCACTTATTGAAGTGAAAGAACAATCTGAATGGGAAACTGCGAAACTTTTGGAATCTACGGCATATGTTTTTTTCTTTGAGTTGAATGAAAAAACAAAAGATTTTTAAAAAAATAAGAGTCAATCGCTATTTGGTTGGATATCTCCTTATTTACCTGAAGATTTAATGCTGTTTAAAGATGATAAAAACTGGCTTGCAGCTTGTTCCCATGAAGGCTGGTATTCAGTTGAAACAGATGTAAGTAGTAGTAAAGAATTAATCATTTTTTTGCGTAAGGAATTAAACATTTAAAAAATTTATAATGTGTATTTTTTTTTAATTGTTTAGTTACTCCGACATTTAGTGTAAATCAAAAATAGTAGTACAAGCCTTCATTACAAGGTTTGTACTACTATTTTTAATAATTTAATTTATCTTAAGTTATAGAAAGACTTTAATCCTTGGTATTGTGCAGTTACACCTAATTGATCTTCAATGCGAAGAAGTTGGTTGTATTTTGCTACGCGGTCTGTACGTGAAGGTGCACCAGTTTTAATTTGACCTGCATTTGTTGCTACTGCAATGTCAGCAATTGTTGCATCTTCTGATTCACCAGAGCGGTGAGAAATAACTGCTGTATAGCCAGCACGTTTTGCCATTTCGATTGCATCAAATGTTTCAGTTAATGTACCGATTTGGTTAACTTTAATAAGGATTGCATTTCCTACACCTTGTTCAATACCTTGAGCAAGTTTTTTCGTATTTGTAACAAATAGGTCGTCACCTACTAATTGAACGCGATTTCCAATACGTTCTGTCAGTAATTTATGACCTTTCCAGTCGTTTTCATCTAAACCGTCTTCAATTGAAATGATAGGGTATTTAGAAGTTAATTCTTCGTACCAATCTACCATTTCTTCAGATGTTTTTACAACGCCTTCACCTGATAAATGATATTTGCCGTCTTCTTTGTTGTAAAGTTCAGAAGATGCTACATCAAGGGCGATGCGAACTTCTTCACCAGCTTTATAGCCAGCTTTTTCAATCGCTTCTAAAATAACTGTAATTGCTTCTTCGTTTGAACCTAGGTTTGGAGCGAAACCACCTTCATCACCTACAGCAGTGTTGTAGCCTTTTGCTTTTAATACTGCTTTTAAGTTATGGAAAATTTCAGCACCGATACGAAGGGCATGGCGGAAAGATTCTGCACCAACTGGCATTACCATAAATTCTTGAATGTCTACATTGTTATCAGCATGAGCGCCACCGTTTAAAATGTTCATCATTGGTACAGGAAGTTGTTTTGCATTTACTCCACCAAGATATTGATATAATGGAACATCTAAATAATCTGCTGCTGCATGTGCAACTGCTAAAGATACACCTAGGATTGCATTTGCTCCTAATTTCCCTTTATTTTCAGTTCCATCAAGTTCGATTAATGCTTTGTCAATTACTACTTGATCAAGAACAGAGTAGTTACCTTCTAATTCTTCAGCAATAATTGTGTTCACATTTTCAACTGCGTTTAAAACACCTTTACCTAAATAGCGAGATTTATCACCATCGCGTAATTCAACTGCTTCATATTCTCCAGTAGAAGCACCAGATGGAACGATAGCGCGACCGAACGCACCTGATTCTGTAAATACTTCAACTTCAACTGTTGGGTTACCACGGGAATCTAATACTTCTCGAGCGTAAACTTGTGTAATAAATGGCATGATTATCAAATCTCCTTAATAAGTGGTTTTCCTGTCATTTCTTGTGGTTGCTTTACATTTAATAATTTTAACATAGTTGGTGCAAGATCTGCTAAAATACCATCTTCTCGTAAAATTAAATTAGGTTTTGTCACAATAACAGGGACAGGATTTGTTGTATGTGCTGTCATTGGTTCCCCTTCTAAAGTAACAACTTCATCAGAATTCCCATGATCAGCAGTTATAATTGCCGCGCCACCCTTTTCGAGTAATGCGTCAACAATTTTACCTAAACATTCATCAACAGCTTCAATTGCTTTAATTGTTGGTTCAAGCATTCCGCTATGTCCAACCATATCTGGATTTGCAAAGTTTAAAATAATTGCATCAAATTTATCAGCAGCAATTTCTGCAAGTAGTGCATCTGTTACTTCATAAGCACTCATTTCTGGTTTTAAATCATATGTAGCGACTTTTGGAGAAGCAATTAATATTCGCTCTTCTCCTGGGAATTTCGCTTCACGACCACCACTCATAAAGAAGGTTACGTGTGGATATTTCTCTGTTTCAGCAATACGTAGCTGTGTAAGTCCATTGTTTGAAATGACTTCACCGACAGTATTGACTAAATCAACATTTTCAAACGCAACAAGTGCATTTACATCCACACTATAATGGGTGAAAGAAACAAATTTTAAATTTTTCGGATGCTTTTCTGATTGTTTAAACCCTACAAATGTATCATTAGTAAATACAGTTGATAGTTGAATTGCACGATCTGGTCGGAAGTTGAAAAATATAACCGCATCATTTGTATCGATTGTTGCGACAGGTTTACCTTCTTCTGTAATTACAAATGGAATAACGAATTCATCATATACTTCTCGGTCATAGGATGATTGAACACCTATTTTAGCTGAAGCAGCTGTGTGTCCAATTCCGTCAACTAACGCTTTATACGTTAATTCAACTCGTTCCCAACGTTTATCGCGATCCATTGCGTAGTAACGACCATGAATCGAAGCAAACTTACCGACACCAATTTCATTCATTTGCTTTTCAGTTTCTTCAATATAACCTAATGCAGTAGAAGGTCCAACATCACGGCCATCTAAAAAGCCATGTACATAAACTTCATCTAAGCCATTTGCTTTTGCTAATTTTAATAAAGCAAATAAATGCTCGTAATGACTATGTACACCTCCATCTGATAGTAAACCCATCAAATGGAGCTTTGAGTTGTTTTCTTTTGCATGTTGAACTGCAGCTAAAAATTTTTCATTTTTATAAAACTCACCATCACGAATAGATTTATGAATTCGCGTTAAGTTTTGATACACAATTCTTCCTGCACCAATGTTTAAGTGACCAACTTCAGAATTTCCCATTTGGCCATCTGGAAGTCCAACTGCTTCCCCACTAGCTGTTAACGTAGCATGAGGAAATTGGTTCCAATATCGGTCAAAATTAGGTTTATTGCTTTGGGCTACTGCATTTCCAAACACTTCATCGCGAAATGCAAAGCCGTCCAAAATAATTAATGCAACGGGTTGTTTAGGCATTGACTGCCGCCTCCAATAATTTTAAATAAGAATCTACACTTAAGCTTGCTCCGCCTACTAGTGCACCATCAATATGTTCTTTTGATAATAATTCTTCAATATTTTCTGGTTTTACACTGCCACCATATTGAATGCGGATGCTCTCGGCAGTGTCTGAACCATAAAGCTCTCCCACTACTTCACGAATTTTTCCACATACACTATTTGCATCGTCTGCTGTAGCTGTTTTACCTGTACCAATTGCCCAAATTGGCTCATAGGCAATGACCATATGCTTGACTTCTTCTTCTGTAAAACCTTCAAGTGCTACTTTAACTTGGTTTGAGACTTTATTTTCTGTTTGTCCTGATTCACGTTCTTGTAATGTTTCTCCACAACAAATGATTGGTACAATGCCATGTGCAAGTGCAGCTTTTACTTTTTTATTGATTGCTTCATTTGTTTCATTAAAATATTCACGTCGCTCTGAATGTCCTAAAATGACATAATCAACATTAATTGCTGCTAGTTGCGCTGGACTTATTTCTCCTGTAAATGCACCTTCATTTTCATAATGCATATTTTGTGCACCGATTGCTAAATCAGTTTCAACAGCAATATCCACTAAAGTCGGTAAATAAAGTGCTGGGGCACAAATTACTGAATCTACTTTTTCTTCTGACGGAATGTTCTCGCGTACTGCTTCTGCAAATTCCACTGCTTCATCAAATGTTTTATACATTTTCCAGTTCCCTGCAATGATTGGTTTACGCATGAAATTGCCTCCTTATTTATCCCGCTTTAACGGGCATTTAAACTTTTACAGCAAGGCTTTAAATACTTAATCATTTTGCTAAGTGCCAATAAAAGCCCGATTAGTTCAACTAATAATAAGCGAGGGTGAACCTAAATTATTGAAGTTTCACTTATCGTTCAAAGCCACTATACCAGGAAGTTGTTTCCCTTCCATCAGTTCAAGTGATGCTCCTCCACCAGTCGAAATATGATCCATTTCCTGTGCAACATTAAATTTCTCAACAGCTGCAGCAGAGTCTCCTCCACCGATAATTGTGTAGCCCTCTGTTTCAGCCATAGCATTTGCAACGGTTTTTGTACCATTTTCGAATTTTTCCATTTCAAATACGCCCATTGGACCGTTCCAAATAATCAGTTTTGATTGTTTAATCACTTCTGAATATTTTTCAGCTGTTTTTGGACCGATATCTAGTCCCATCCACTCTTCTGGAATATTATCAATGTCAACTACTTTTGTTTCAGCATCTTTTGAAAATTCATTAGCTACGACAGCATCGATTGGCATATGAAGCTGAACACCTTTTTCCTTTGCTTTTTCAATAAAGCCGCGAGCTAATTCAATTTTATCTTCTTCTAATAAAGATTTTCCAATTGAATGTCCTTGTGCTTTTATAAATGTGAAGGATAGACCCCCGCCGATAATTAAATGATCTACTTTATCAAGTAAATTTTCGATAACACCAATTTTATCTTTTACTTTTGCTCCACCGATAATTGCTGTAAAAGGTCTTTCAGGATTTGATAAAGCTTTACCTAAAACCTCTAATTCTTTTTCCATTAATAAACCAGACACTGCCGGAATATATTTAGCGATTCCTTCAGTTGAAGCGTGGGCGCGATGTGCTGCACCGAATGCATCATTGACATAAAGATCAGCTAGCTTTGCAAAAGATTTTGAAAGCTCTTCATCGTTTTTCTCTTCACCTTTATGGAAACGAACATTTTCCAATAAGACGATATCGCCATCTTGCATCTGTTCAACCGTTGACTCAACTGTTTCGCCAATTGATTCATCAAGCTTTGTTACTTGTTGGTTCATTAGCTCTGATAAACGTTTTCCAACTGCTGTTAAACGGAACTCTTCTTTTACTTCACCTTTTGGACGTCCTAGATGAGATGCTAAAATTACTTTTGCACCCCGATTAACTAAATCTGTTATTGTTGGAATGGCCGCGCGAATTCGAGTATCATCTGTAATGTTCCCATCCTCCATTGGCACGTTAAAATCGACACGTACAAATACGCGCTTCCCTTTAACATCTACGTCTTTCATCGTCTTCTTTATATACATTGAAGAAAACCCTCCTTCAAATTTGTTCATCATTTTTATTATCATCTATTAAGTACGTTTTGGTAACAAAAGAGTTTCCTTCCACCATAACTTTCTTATAAAGTAGGAAAACTGCCTTATTTGCAAAAAAGAAGCGATGGGTATGTACCACCGCTCCCTTACCCTTCATCATTATAAATGGTAATAATTATAAAGGCTATACTTTTTGCGCATAACTAGATAAATATGTCACATATTTTTAAAAAGTATGTCACATTCAACAGCATTTCTACTGTTATTTTTCTTATTGAGAAATATAATATGCTAAATCTAATAAACGATTAGAATAACCAATTTCGTTGTCATACCAAGCTAATACTTTAATCATATTATTATCCATTACCATAGTAGAAAGGCCATCAACTGTTGAAGAATGCTTGTTACCATTATAGTCAATTGAAACTAAAGGTAATTCATTATAATCAAGAATGCCTTCTAATTCTCCATTAGCAGCTTCTTTTAATGCGTTATTTATATCGTCTACCGTTACAGTTGTGTTTAATTCTGCTACAAGGTCAACACATGATACGTTTGGAGTTGGTACACGCATTGAGAAACCGTCAAGTTTTCCTTTTAGCTGCGGTAATACTTTCGCAACAGCAACTGCAGCACCTGTAGTTGTTGGGATCATTGAAACTGCTCCAGCACGGGCACGTCTTGGATCACTATGCGGGAAATCCAAAATACGTTGATCGTTTGTATAAGAGTGAATTGTTGTCATAAGTCCACGTTTAATACCAAATTTTTCGTCCAATACTTTTGCAACTGGTGCTAAACAGTTTGTTGTACAAGAAGCATTTGAAATGACGTCTTGTGATGGTTCGTATTGTGTATGGTTTACTCCCATTACATAAGTTGGCATACTTCCTTTAGCTGGTGCTGATAGAATCGCTTTTTTTGCTCCTGCCTGTACATGCATTGATACTTCTTCCATTGAACGGAATCGTCCAGTTGATTCAATGGCAACGTCAATATTTAATTCTCCCCATGGTAGTTTCGAAGGATCTTTTTCAGATAATACCTGTACGCGTTTACCGTCTACAATAAAAGCATCATCCTCAGATTGAATATCTCCATTATATACACCATGTACTGAATCATATTTTAAAAGATGCGCAAGTTGATGAGCATCTGACAAATCATTAACCGCAACTATTTCAAATTCAGGGTTATTAATTGCCTCACGAAAAACTAATCTTCCAATACGTCCAAATCCGTTAATTGCTATTCTAATCGTCATCGTTAATTCCTCCAAATATATAAATTATTTATAAAATTTCTAAAGGCTCAAAAAACAGTTTTGCCTAGAGAAAAATTTATTAACCATTCAAAATTGCATTTGCAGCACCTTCATCGGTTATTAATGTTGTTTGACTTGCTGCATTTTTAAAATATGCTTGGATAGCCTTTGCTTTAAAAGCGCCTCCAGCTACCGCAATAATTTTTGGGCTTTTTTTCACTTGTTCAAGCTGAATACCTATCGTATTAATCCGGTATATAATTTGCCCTAATTCATCAAAATAATAGCCAAACGCTTCTCCGACAGCATGTTTTTGTTCTAACAATTGAACTAACTCTAATGAAGCTTTGCGTCGAACAGCCATTTCCTTAGCTGTACCAATGCCATGAATGACAATATCAGTTTTTTCATAAAGGTCTAGAATTTCTTTTATAACTGGTTCTTGTATAATTGCTTCATATGCATTTTTACTTAGATTTTCAGGCAAATATAGAGTACGAAATGTTGACTGACATTTTGAAGCAAATTGAGAAACTAACGTATTTGCTTGGTACTGCATTTCATCGCCAATACTGCCACGAGCTGCAACAAAAGATAAAGTGTTTAAAGACTTGCTTGGTGTCAAAAAATTCGAAAGTGAAGCGACACTACTTCCACCTGTAACAGCAACGGTATTATCTTTTTTTGCAATACTAGTTAGATGGGCAACAGCTTCTTTCCCAAGTAGCTGCTTAATGGTTTCATCCTCTTCCAAATTACCTGGCACGATTATTACCTTTTCTATTCCGAGCAGTTTTGCCAACGTCTTTTCTTTATAAGCAAGGCCTGATATTTTCTGAAATGATTGTTTTAATTCTTCGAGAATTGCATATCCTTTTTCAGTACAAACCATTCCTTTTGTAGTAACTTGTATTAGCTTTTGATTTTTTAATAGTGTTGTTTCATTTCGAACAGTTCGTTCAGTTATTTTCAGCGTATCAAGTATTGTTCTTCTTCCTGTTGGCCCTGTAACGGAAATCGTTTGTAATATTCGGTACCTCAATTGAAGTAAAGTCGTCAGTTCTGGCACAAGCAGTTGAACTGAATCATTTGTAAAATTGTTATCCAAAGAATACACCTGCATCTTCCTATTGGGTATTTTTTGTCCCACTAGATAAAAAATGTCCCATTCAGAATAAAAAAATAATTTATAGTTAGATTATACATTTTTAAATAAAAATCGACAATGATTTTGAACTAAACTTTACAAATATTTACTCAATTTATATAAAACTTTAAGGATTTGGTTTTCAAGTTCCAATTGAGGGTCGACAAAGAATGATTTATTGGCACTTAAATTGATTCATGTGCCCGATAACTTTTTTATCTGACCGAATTTTATTCTATGTGCCCGAATCTCGTGTTATGTGGCCCAACCTTATTCCATGCGCCCGAATCTCGTGTTATGTGACCCAACCTTATTCCATGCGCCCGAATCTCATGCTTTGTGCCCGAATTTAACGCTTTGTGACCCTACATTGTTCTATATGACCGAATCTGTTTATGTGTCCAATGAAATTTATTTCCTTTTATTGAAGTGCTTCCAACAACGTAACATAATCTAAATTCCCATATTGAATTACTTCGCCGTCTTTTTCAACTACTGGAATCATAAGCATATACTTTTCGTGTGTTTTATCATCATCTTCTATATTAATTACTTCGATTTCAAAATCTACATCCTCTTGAACAAGTTTTAATACAGATAACCCTTCAACACATAAAGGGCAGTTTGGTCTACTATAAAAATTTATTTTCATTAAAATTCCTCCAATAAAAAACATTGTTACAAAATTAGCATCGCAAAAAAGTAATGAATAATCAAATTTAAGTTACACAAACTAATGTTGTACGTTTTTGTACACTACATTAAAGGAGGAATATATATATGGAAAACCAATTCATGAATGAATCTCAAGGAATGCAAGGTAATATGCCTCTCTCGATGAATCATGGTGCCCATGAAGTAATGGACGTTCATGAAGTTTTAAGTGCTTCGATTGGTGCAATGAATACATTTATCTTCTTTCGTCCCCATGTACAAGACCAAGAACTTCTTAATATCTTGGACCGACAATACGCATTTATGCTAGATGAGTATAATATCACAGCTGAATGTTTTAAAACTGGTCAAGATCCTAGCCACCCTACAGGTTCTTACAAAATGCAAATCGGCAACGATACGAATTATGGCGTAACACCTGGTCAACCTAAAAAGCCAATGCAATCAGCAAGTGAAATTAATGACGGTATTATTTCAGGCTTCTTATTAAGCTGTCATAAAGTGGGTGCTACTGGTAAAACGACTGCTGCTCTTGAATCAACAAACCCTGTAGTACGTCGTGTATTACAAGACTCAATTCAAAACTGCATTGAAATGGCTTACGAATTATCTCTATACCAAAACAAAAAAGGTTACTACCAAGTACCACAACTTGCTCCACAAGATATGCAAGCAATGTTAAATATGTACGGTCAAGCTGAAAAAGCGAAAGATATGCCTAACTAAGAACAAAAGCGCAAGCGCCCTGCTCCTGCGGTTACTCGTCGCAAAAAGGCTTTTGCTTAGCCCCGACAAGCGCTGGAGGGACCTGACGAGTGTGCTCGCACACGTGGGAAGGTAATGACGCGACCTCGAGGGGCTGGGTGGCTTGCGCTAGAGGTAGAATTTACTTTTTCCATATTTTATAATTTCTTTAAAAACAACAAAAACGGAAGCACCCTTTACCTTCTACAACATAAAAATCCATTTGATGGCTGAAAAAACCATCAAATGGATTTAACTTTTATAACACTTTTCCTAAAAATGCTTTTGTTCGTTCATTTTGTGGATTACTGAAAATTTCTGCCGGTTGGCCTTCTTCCACAATATAACCACCATCCATGAAAACGACTCGATCTGCAACTTCTCGAGCGAATCCCATTTCATGAGTAACGACAACCATTGTCATTCCTTCAAGCGCAAGTTGCTTCATTACATCTAATACTTCATTTACCATTTCAGGATCTAATGCAGATGTAGGTTCATCAAATAGCATGACTTTTGGTTTCATCGCAAGAGCACGAGCAATAGCTACACGTTGCTGTTGACCACCTGATAATTGTTGAGGATAATTATATGCTTTTTCACGCAGACCAACTTTATCAAGGAGTTCTAACGCAAGCTTCTCTGCATCAAGCTTTGACATTTTACGAATTAGCATAGGTGCCATCGTAATATTATCAATGACAGTCATATGTGGGAAAAGATTAAATTGCTGGAATACCATCCCAACCTCTGTACGGATATCATTAATATCTGTTTTTGGATCATTTACTTTAACCCCATTAATATAAACTGCACCATCAGTTATGTCTTCAAGTAAATTAATACATCTTAAAAATGTACTTTTACCTGATCCAGATGGACCAATAACACAAACAACCTCTTTTTCATGAACTTCATAGTCAATGCCTTTTAATACTTCAAGCTTATCAAAATATTTGTGTAAATTTTCCACTTTTATCATACTTCAACCCGCCCTTCTCGTCTTTTTCGCGGGTTGTAATCATTACTAAATCGCTTTTCAACAAATGCAACTAGCTTTGTTACTAGGTAAGTTAATATTAAATATAGAGCTGCTGCTACTAAATATGGCTCCCAGAAACGCTGATACGCTCCTGCTACCACTTTTGCTGCATATAAAATATCGCTAGCGGCAATAACTGTTACAAGTGAAGAATCTTTTAATAATGCAATAAATTCATTACCTAGAGGTGGAATCATTCGACGGAACGCTTGTGGCAAAATAATTTTACGCATCGCTTGTCCTTGTGTTAAACCTAGAGAACGAGCTGCTTCCATTTGACCTTTATCAATCGATTGAATTCCTGCTCGGATAATTTCTGCATTATATGCACCACTATTTAAAACTAGTGCTGTAATACCAGAAACTAAAAAACCAAATGATTGACCGAAAATTGATGGAAACAATGCTAAGTCGATGATTAAAATTTGTACAAGCATTGGTGTTCCACGGAATAGATCTACATAGATTTTACATGGCCAATAAATCAATTTTCTTTTAGAAGTTTCACCTAGGCCAACTAAAACACCTAATATGATACCGCCGATATAACCGCAAATAGTTAAAACGATTGTTACCCAGATACCACGTAAAAACAACTCACGGTAGTTCCAGATTATGTCCCAGCGTAATTCAAAGAAGTCCATCTGAAACGCCTCCACCCATTATTCGATTTCTTGTCCTGTAATTTCTGCTAGCTTGCCATTATCTTTAATTTTTTGAATACCGTCATTTAACAGTTCAAGTACTTCTGTATTCCCTTTTTTAACCATAAAACCATAGTATTCTTTTTCAAAGCTATCATCTTCAATAGAAACTAATGTTTGTTCAGGATTATTTTTAATATATTCAAGTACAGCTGCGTTATCACCAATTGCAGCATCTGCTGTTCCATTTACTACTTGTTGAATCGCAATTGGAAGATTTTCATATGCTTTAATATTTGCACTTGTTTGACCTTGTAAATCTTGTGCCGCCATATGTCCTGTTGTGTTAATTTGAACTGCAATCTTTTTATCTTTTAAATCTGCTAATGATTTAATATCCGAACCTTCATTTACAACAATTAATTGAGTAGCTTCATAGTAAGGATCTGTGAAGTCATAAGTTTCTTTACGCTCGTCAGTAATTGTAATCGCTGAAACTCCCATATCAATTTGTCCATTCGTTACTTGTTGGAATACAGGCTCCCAACCTACATTACGAATTTCAAATTCTATTCCTGTTGCTTCTGTAATTGCATTAAGAATATCAACATCAAGTCCTACAACATTACCTTTATCGTCCATATATTCAAATGGAGCGTATGTCGCTTCTGTTCCTACTACTAATTTCTTAATTTCTTCTCCACCTTCTGAACCTGTAGATCCAGAAGACGTATCTGATTCTGACTCTCCTGTACCACAAGCTGCTAGTATAATAGATACTGCTGCTAAAATCATAAACATTGATAAGAATTTAACTTTTTTCAACATTAAAACCCCTCCTGGTTGTAGATGATTATTTCCAACAACAATTGTCTGATTATTGAAAACAACTATGATATTTTTCATTATATAAATTTCAAAATTTTTATACAATACAAAATTTAATAAAAGAATAATAAATATAAAAAATTATAGTCTTTTTATACAAATAAAAATGTAGATAAAAGTCGAAATCGCAGTGCTTATAGAGTGGTTCTGTTACTCTACTATAAATGTCAACTATATAATGTACACTTTCGCTCGTTTTAGAATGTACACTTTTGATTTTAATATATTTTGTTTTCCCCCTATCCAACTGGGGAT
>JAEXYZ010000024.1 GCA_023405135.1 Bacillota bacterium
GCCCTGCGCCTCCTCGTCGCTACGCTCCTGTGGGGTCTCGAGTCTCGGGCTGTTCCCGCAGGAGTCGCCCCTTCACTCCAATCAATTTTTAAAAATATCCGATTCTTATTAGTAGCATAAGCGAATTAGAAAAATCTACTTTTGTCCCAGCCTCTTTATAATATTAAATAAACCCATTCAATACTTCTTCTGCTTTTTTATCGAGCTCAGCTTCTTTTTCTTTATCTGTTGGATTGTTTGCAATACGTTGTAGTTCGTCTTCAAGGGCGATTTTTACGAAAAACGGTACCTTAGGAATTAAATATTGTAAACTCTCAAGTTTCAATTCAACAAACTGTTCCGCATTTCCAAAAACATCAAATAGAAAAGGTGTAATTTCTGTTGGAAATCGAAGCATCATTTCAGCGATTTGCTCTGTCAATTGCAAATTACCATCCTTTAATAATTGAAAAAGTGTTATAAGATGCGGCTCAATTTCTTCATTTGATAGTAATGAATGCTGCTGTAACAGTTTTTCTATTTCACTCATAAATATCTCCTTACACCTTCATAAGACTTACTTCTTTTAAAAATGCCTCAACCATTTTTGTACCTGTTTTCGTTCCAATCGATTCAGGATGAAATTGTAATCCATAAGTCGGATACAGTTTATGCTGGATAGCCATAATTTCACCATCATCACTTGAAGTAGCGATTACTTCCAAGTCCTCATGTAATGTTGAAGGTTCAATTATTAACGAATGGTAACGCATTACTGTAATCTCTTCATCTAGTTGTTTAAATAATCCTTTTTGATTATAGTTCAATTTTGAAAGTTTACCATGCATAATGTTTTCTGCACGAACAATTTTGCCTCCAAACGCTTCACCGATTGATTGATGGCCTAAGCAAATGCCTAAAATCGGAAATTCCTTATACAATTCCTTTACGACATCTACTGTAATACCAGCTTCAGTAGGAGTACCTGGCCCTGGTGAAAGGACAATTGCTTCTGGTTGTAATTCACGAATTTGATTGATCGACAATGCATCATTTCTAACGACATGTACTTCTTTTCCTAAACTCGAAATTTGCTGAAAAAGATTATATGTGAATGAATCATAATTATCAATTAATAAAATCATCTTTGTACCTCCAATAGTGCCTTTGCTTTATTTAATGTTTCTTCGTATTCTGACTGAGCAACAGAATCATAAACGATTCCAGCACCAGCTTGAACGTACGCTTTGTTATCCTTCACAATCATTGTTCGTATTGCTAATGCAAGGTCCATATTGCCATTGACGGAAATATAGCCGATTGCTCCAGCGTAAACACCTCGTTTTGATTGTTCAAGGTCATTAATAATTTGCATAGCACGTATTTTTGGTGCACCTGATACTGTGCCAGCAGGTAAACATGATGTTAATACATCGAGTACATGAACATCTTCATGCAATTCTCCAGTTACTTCTGAAACAATATGCATCACATACTTATAGCGCTCAACTACCATATATTTACTTACATTTACTGTCCCAATTTTACTTACACGACCAATATCATTACGTCCTAAATCAACAAGCATTCGATGTTCAGCAACTTCTTTTTCATCATTAATTAGTATTGCTTCAAGCTGTTCATCCTCTTCTTTTGTTTTACCTCGAGGCTTTGTTCCAGCAATTGGATTGGTTGTAACAATACGATTTTGAACTTTTACTAAACTTTCAGGAGAAGTTCCTAAAATTGTATACTCATCAAACTCAACATAAAACATATACGGTGAAGGATTTGAAGTACGTAATTTTCTATATAATGAAAATGGGTCTCCAGTAAAATTCCCTTTAAATCGTTGGGATAATACGACTTGGAAAATATCTCCTCGCTCAATATGCTGCTTTGCTTTTTCAACCATTTGAATAAATTCTTCCTTCTCAATAGAAGGTTCAAATTTTACGGATATCGGTTCATCCTCTATAAACGTGATACCTTGTTTCATTTCCTTCTCAAGCTCTTGAATTGCTTCTTTCATTTCACTCTCAGTACGTCCAGTTTGGAACAAATCAATAGCTGCAATAGATACTTTTTGTAGTAAATGGTCAAATACGATAAACGTATCATAAAAATAAACATGCACATCTGGCATATTTAATTCATCCTGTAATGCCTCACCAATCTTTTCATTATAAAAAGCAGTATCATAGCCAAAATAACCAACTGCTCCTCCAAAAAATGAGAATGGATATTGCACGTCTTGAATGGGCAGTGCATCACGCAATTTTTTTAAAACTGATCCTTGTTCGATTTGAGGCTCTCCATTTTCATTTTGAAAATAGTACTGATGATGATCCCCTTTTAATTGCGCAATTGGATTTACAGCGATAAATGAATATCTACCGCTTTCTTCATGTTTTGCATAGGATTCAAATAATACCTTATGATTCCCTTTTAGACTTCCAAAAATAGAAATAGGGGTCATCATGTCACCTTGTAATTCATGAATGACAAAATTTTTCACTTCAACAGTCATCTCAACTCTCTCCTTCTCTTCTCAACTCTTCTATGCACCTAAGCAAGCAAACAGCTTAGCCAGACAATATAAAAAGGCTTTCCCATCACAAAAGGACGGAAAAGCCGTGGTGCCACCTTCATTGACTAAATCAAAAAGTACTTTTGTTCCATAATAAGAACAGACGATTTAGTCCACTCAACTGTTGTAACGTAAACAGACGCTAATACCTACTAAACTTTCAATATTAGAGCTAGAAAACCCATTCATATTATGTCATGCTCTAGCTTTCACCAACCGCTAGCTCTCTTTGCCACTTCATAATACTACTCTTTTTCATCATCGCTTTATTTTTTAATTACAACTATTTTATTATAAATTGTCGTTGTATTCAAACAATTTTGCAAAAAACTTTAATTTTTTAGTTTTAATTAATTATTTAAATCAAAACGTTGACCTTTTTTCAAATATAAAAGATACTCGGCGATATTCGTTGCATGATCGGCACAACGTTCAATATGTCGACATACGAATGATAAATACGTAATTTGCGATATACTTTCGGGGGCAACTGCGCTTAATCTCATTAAATGGGTAATCATACTACCGTACATTTCATCGATTTGATCATCAAGTTCTGCAACTTCTTTTGCCTTTGCTATATTTTCCTCAAGAAATGCTTCTACTATTTGCTTTAACATTGTAATTGTTTTAAAACACATATCTTCGAGCAATTCAACTGAAGTAATAAAACGTTCTTTCCCAATATGAAGTGTTTCTTTTGAGATATTTACTGCATAGTCTCCAACACGTTCCATATCAGCAGCTGCCTTTAATAAAACGATTAAACGACGTAAATCAGTCGCAACTGGTTGCTGTCTAGTCATGAGTTTTATGACACGATCATTAATCGCTTCTTCCATGCGATTTATTTCAACATCTCCATCAATGATTTCCTGGGCTTTTTGAAAATTTTTTTCAATTAATGCACTAAATGAAGCTTCTAATTTTTCGATACTGCAATTACAAAGTTTAAGAAAATCCTTTTGTAAAGCATCAATTTCTAAATCGAAACGGTCACGAACTCCCATGTACTCCTCACCCCTTTTTAACCGAATCTACCAGAAATATAATCTTCTGTTCGTTGGTCAGTTGGGGTAGAGAATATTTTATCTGTATTATCAAATTCAACAACTTCTCCATTTAAGAAAAAGGCAGTTTTATCAGAAATACGAGCTGCTTGTTGCATATTATGGGTTACGATAACAATAGAGTAATTATCTTTCAATTGTTGAACAAGTTCTTCTACCTTTAATGTTGAAATAGGATCAAGAGCAGAAGTTGGTTCATCCATTAAAATAACATCTGGTTCAATTGCAAGACAGCGCGCGATACAAATACGTTGTTGCTGACCACCAGATAAACCATAAGCATTTTGGTTTAAACGATCTTTTACCTCATCCCAAATTGCTGCTCCACGTAAAGACTTTTCAACAATCTCATCAAGAATTTTTTTATTTTTAATGCCATGAATTCTTGGTCCATAGGCGATATTATCATAAATTGATTTTGGGAATGGATTTGGTTTTTGGAATACCATCCCTACACGTGTACGTAATTCCTCAACCTCATATGACGTATCAAAAATATTACGTCCACGATAAAGAATCTCTCCTGTAGTTTTTGCAGCTGGTACAAGCTCCACCATCCGATTTAAAGCTTTAATATAAGTTGATTTACCGCAACCAGAAGGACCAATAATCGCCGAAACTTCATTTTCTTTTATACTTAAATTAATATCTTTTAACGCATGATGATCTCCATACCAAAGATCAAAATTTTTCGTTTCAAAAACAGTATTTTTATCTATTAAAAGTGAAGATTCACGAGTCACTTGTAAAGACTGACTTTTATCTAATTTTTCATTATCATTTTTAATTTTAAGGTCTACCATATTTACACATCCTTAATATCGTTTTTGGAATTTATTGCGAATAAATATTGCAATTGAGTTCATTATCACAAGGAAAATCATCAGAATAATAATCCCCGCTGCCGCAACAAACTGGAATTCTTCCTGTGGACGTTTTGCCCAATCAAAAATTTGCAATGGCAATGTTGTAAATTGACTTAACAAACCGTTTGGAAGGAATTGTAAAATTACCGGAATACCTAATACAACTAGTGGTGCTGTTTCACCTACTGCACGAGATAAAGCTAAAATACTTCCCGTTAAAATACCAGGTATAGACGATGGTAATACGACACGTGTAATCGTTTGCCATTTTGTAGCACCCATACCATAAGAGGCTTCTCTTTGTTCTTTTGGTACAGCGCGGATTGCCTCCTGTGCAGCGACAATAATGACTGGCAAAATTAATAAACTCATTGTAAATCCAGCAGCTAAAATGCTTTTTCCTAAAGCAAGCATACGAACGAAAATTGTTAGCCCTAGCAAACCAAAAACAATGGATGGTACACCTGCTAAATTCGAAATGTTCATTTGAATAAATTCAGTTAATTTATTTTTCTTTGCATATTCCTCTAAATAAATGGCAGTCCCAACACCTAGTATCATGGAAACCGGTGCAATGACAAGCATTAAATAAATAGAACCAACTAAAGCAGCTTTAATTCCAGCTTTTTCAGGGAAACGGGAACCAAAATTATTTAAGAAATTCCAGTTTAAGTAGCCAGTTCCTTGTGAAATAATTCGAGCTAGTAAAAGTACTAATGCAATTAAAGCTAAGGATGTTGCAAATAAGAAAATGGCTTTCCAAATTTTATTCAACTTTAATCGCGATTTCATACGCTTCATTACAACAGTATCATTTATATATTTCATCTTAATACTCCTCTCTGAAGCGTTTTGAAATGTATTGCGCTAATAGATTCATTAATAAAGTAAATACAAATAATGTAAAGCCAACAGCATAAATTGAATAATAAATCGTTGTGCCGTAACCTGCATCCCCTGACGATACTTGAACAATATAAGCAGTCATTGTTTGGATCGAATCAGTTACATTAAAATCAAATTTCGGAGTAGCTCCTCCTGCAAGAGAGACGATCATCGTTTCACCAATCGCACGTGAAACTGCTAAAACAACTGATGAAATAATTCCAGATAATGCAGCAGGTAACACTACTTTTAAAGATACTTCTAATTTTGTCGCACCTAAAGCTAAAGCCCCTTCTCGGATTGAATTCGGAACTGAACTCATTGCATCCTCTGATAATGATGCGATCATCGGTAGTATCATGATACCAACGACAATCCCCGGGCTGAGTGCATTGAATATTTTCAGCGACGGTATCAATTGTTGTAAAAGTGGTGTAATGAAAGTTAAAGCGAAAAATCCATAAACAATCGTTGGTACACCAGCTAAAACTTCCAAAATTGGTTTTATGATACGACGTGCTTTATCTGAGGCATATTCACTTAAGTAAATTGCTGCAGCAATCCCTAATGGAACGGCAACAAATGCTGCAATTACCGAAATTTTTAGTGTACCTAGTACTAAAGGTAAGACACCATATAACGGTTCGCTACCTGAGAAAGGCATCCATTCGGTTCCGAAAATGTAATCGGTAATTGATACTCTCTGAAAAAATTCAAACGTTTCAAAAATTAGAGTGAAGACAATGCCAATAGTAGTTAATACTGAAATTAAAGCTGTAGTAATTAAAATAATCGGCATACATTTTTCAATTAGTTTTTTCCCTTTTCTGTTGCGAGATTGTGCAATCAGCTGTTGTACTGATTGCTCCTTCTCTAACCCATGAGAAGCCATAATGCAAACTCCCTTCAATATACGTGAGAAAAGATTAAAGCGCCCGCTTAGCCCCGACAAGCGCTGGAGGGTCCTGACAAGTGTGCTTGCATCTGTCGCTAACGCTATCGATGCAGAATTAATTTGCACACGCAGGAGGGAACCGAAGCGACCTCGAGGGGACGAGCGCTTTAATCTAGACATTTAGTGAGAAAATGCGTGAAGCACCCCTCCGAAATTCTGTGGTGGGGGGCCCCACACGTCTATTTACTTAATAAAATTTATTATTTTAAACCCTCTAAAGTTTTTAAACCTTCTGTATACTTTTCATCTGGTAATTTTACATAACCAACAGCTTCAGCCATTGCACCAGCATTTTCTAATGTATAATGCATGAAATCATAGAATGCTTCATTTTCTTTTAAAGCACTATTTTTTGCATAAACAAATAGTGGACGAGAAAGTGGAGTGTACTCTCCAGACTCAATAGTTTCATTGTTTGGTGCTACACCATCAACTGTTACAGCAGTTAATTTGTCTTGGTTTTCTAAGTAGTAAGCATAACCGAAGAATCCGATTGCGTTTTTATCAGCAGCAACACCTTGAACTAATACGTTGTCATCTTCAGATAATGTTGCAGATTTAACTAATTCTTCACCTTCTAAAATTACCTCATCAAAGTAATCGTAAGTACCTGAGTCAGTACCAGGTGAGTAGAATACTACTTCTTCATCAGGCCATGATGGATCGATATCAGACCATTTTTTCACACTGCCATCTTCAACCCATAATTGTTTTAATTGATCTACTGTTAAATCAGTAGCCCAGTCGTTTTCTGGATTAATAACTACTGTTAAACCATCAAACGCAACTTGAAATTCTGTATAATCAATTCCAGCTTCTTCTAATAGAGCTTTTTCTTCTTCTTTAATTGGACGTGAAGCATTTGAGAAGTCAGTTTCTCCAGCGATGAATTTCTCAAAACCGCCGCCTGTACCTGATACACCAACTGATACTTGTACACCTGATTGAACAGCTGCATATTCTTCTACAAGAGCTTCAGTGATAGGTGCTACAGTTGATGAACCATCTCCTGTAACTGAACCAGTTAATTGCGCTTCGCCAGCATCAGCTGGTTCTCTTGTTTCGCTACCATTTGTTGCTCCTTGTTCTGTTTCTGTTTCAGTTTCAGAACCACATGCTCCTAATAGTAATGCTGAACCTAGAGCTGCAGTCATTGTTAAGTACTTCCACTTTTTCATCTCTTATTTCCTCCATCAAATTCATAGTAAGTTGTCTTACACGTAAAACTATAATGGTAGATTGTTGATTTCATATAAACGAATTGTAAAGAGATTGTAAATCGTTGTCCCTTTTTGTAAATACACAACGATATTATGAATAAGATTAGGAAGTTAACGAGTTTATCTATCAAAAGAATATTTCAATTACTTCCTTTAATATAAAAGAGGAAGCATTAGACCCCTCTAAACTTATAATAATTTGCAATTGCATTTTTAATTTAAAATGACGTTGCATGCAATTTCTTATAAATTACGTGCAACAAACTTAATTGTATCTTTTATGAAAGCACACCTTAAAGAATGAAATTATCTAATTAAGTTCTCAATTGATAAAACATAACAGGTAGCTCAAAACTATGATTACATGTTTCTTTCCACTAAAAAGGTGCTGTTCCAAAATTATTTCGGAACAGCACCTTTAAAAGTTTATTATTCATTAACTGTTTCTTCAACAGTATCTTCATCTATCTTTTCATCTGTTGTTGGTGGTAAAATTTCTTGTTTAACTGAACTAGATGTTAGGCCATTTTTTGCATATTTTTCTTTCAGTTCAAAATAAACGTCTAATATTTCTCTAGCCATTTGGTTACCTTGGCTTAAATGAATATTATAATTTGTTGTTGCCCAAGGAATTAATACTGCATAAGCTACTTCAGGGTTTTCATATGGTGCAAACCCAATATGCGCTAAGTTTATTGTATGTGTACCAAATTGCTCACGAAGTGGTCCATAATAAACTACCTCAGCTGTCCCTGTTTTCCCTGCTGCAGTGTATGGTGTATTCGCAAATTGGGCACGAGCAGAACCTTGTGAACCAACGTAAACTTGACGAAGACCTTTTTTAACATGATTAATTTCTTCTTCTGTATTTGAAATGCGGTTTAAAATTTTTGGAGATACTTCTTCAACTAATGGTCCTAAAACTTCACCATCTGCAGAAGGCTCTCGTATTTCTTTTAATAAGCGAGGTTGGATTCGATAGCCACCATTCGCAACTGTTGAAATATATTGTGCAAGTTGCATTGGTGTATACGTATCAAATTGTCCAATAGCAAAGTTTAAAATTTTACCATTATTATCAAGTTCTCCTTGGAAACCGTGGAATTCATTTGGTAAATCAATTCCTGTATTAACTCCAAGCCCGAACTGAGCATAGCCATTTCGCATACGTTGAAGTGTATCAGGCTTAATTCTTAATCCCATATTGTAGCTATATCTTGTCCCCGCTAACATCATAGCAACTTGGAACATATAGGAGTTTGAAGAACGCTCTAGAGCTGTTAGATCATTCATAGGAATACTACCATTTCGGTTGAAAATCGAACTTTTCGGCTCAGTACCAGCAATCTTTATCGGTTGATCGACTAAAAAAGTACCCGGTTCAATTACTCCTTGTGAATAAGCCATTAATAATGTTGCAGCTTTTACAGTAGAACCTACTTCATAAGCAGTTGTAAATGTTCCATATGAATAGTCAACAATATAGTTTTTACCCGTTTCCTTATCTTTTTCAATTTTTTTCCCTACAAGTGAGAGGATTTCACCTGTATTCGGATTCATCATAACGAAGAAGGCACGATCAAGAAGATGGGATTGACTCATTGATTTTAATTCAAGTAATTTTTCTTCAACGATTCGTTCTGCCTCTGCTTGTAGCTCAATATCGATAGTAGTAACTAAATCACTACCTGGTTCACCTTCATAGGTTGTGATTGTATCGACAACTTCACCTTTTTTATTTGTAATATTTTTAATGACAGATTTTTGCCCTTGAAGTAATTCCTCATACTGCGCTTCAAAGTAACTTTCTCCAACACGGTCATTTCGTGAATAGTCTCTAGCTAAATAATAGTCCAATTTTGATTTCGGTATCCCTTTACTTGGAACCGTTGTTCTACCTAAGACTGAAAAGGATGATAATTTTACACGTTTCCAGTCTGTTGTTGTATTTACACCTGGTAAATCAGATAATCTTTCTGATACTCTTGCAAATTCAGCATCTGTTACATTTTCACTTTTAATAATTTGAGGAGATAAATTATAGCCCGATGCCATTTCACGATAAATGGCTAATACCTCTAAATCAAATTCCGTTAACTCATTTAAATCTTCTTCAGTAATTCGTTCACGAACTAACCGATCAATTTCAGCCTGAATTTGACTATCTTCTAGTTCTTCGTTTGCTTTTATTGCATTCTGTTCTTTTTCCGATACTTTTGCGTAAGCAGCATTTTTATTTTTTAAAATCCAGAAATCCTGTTTATCACGAAGAGTAACACGATCTGTTGGCTGTTCAATCAACATCGCAAGCTGTTCTGCAATATCAAGCATTTCTTCAGTAGTCGTTGTTTGCATTTTTGTATATGTAATGGCATTTTCAGGTTCGTTATCAACTAAAATTCTGCCGTATCGATCATAAATTCGACCACGCGGTACACTTGTATTAACTGCAACCTCTTCCGTTCTCTCTATAGCTCTTACATAATCTTCGCCTTTAACAATTTGCAAATATCCAAGTCGAAAAATTAACATTGAAAATAAGATAAAGATAGAAAAGAAAAGGACGTTCATACGAAACGACAAACTAGCGCGGTATTTTGCTTTTACACTAGATGCACGTTGAGTTTTATTTTTTTTTCGCATTCGAATTCCCCTTTCCTATAGTTTATTTTTCATTCCATTCATTAAATACATACATTTTAGTATAACATTTGCTTGATCGATAAAAAAGTGGATCAAATGAAACTTCTACATTTGTAACGGAAAAATTTTAAAATGGTTCCTACCTAGAAGAAAAAATTTTACAAAAAAAAAGAGGACTCGTAAAAAAGCCCTCTGTGACAACAATATTATTTCACTTCTATATGAATCTCATTTGTGTCTAATGATAATCGTTCTTTTAATTCATCGGATATCGTAATTTTAATTGTTGTACCACTTTTCATATTTTTAAATTTATAGCCTCTTGCTGTAATATTTTTGCTATCAGCATAAATTTCTTCCCAATTATTTGGTTCAACATGTGTAATATGACTGAAGTAATCTCCACTAATCATACCCATTTGATACAATTCCTCGGGCAATACATTGTAATGGGGAGTCATCCCAAATGTTAAGAATACATCTACATCCCCTGGATTAACCTCCATTTGACCATTTGTTGAAAGCTTATGTTGATTTACTGTTATGTCATAAGAAAAATGACTTTTTGCTAATGCTAGTTTTTCTTCTTCATTTAATTTTGGCATAATCTGATCAATAATATTATGATAATACTCTCTTTCCTCTTCAAATTGGCTAATTTCAAATTCAAGTTCTGCAATTTTATCTGTTTCGTTGACGTTCTCTTGTATTGGATTTTCAGTTCCTTCATATTGAATCTCTGATGTAACAGCAGTTTGTGTATTTTTAGAAATAAAAGTTGCAATCCAAACACCAGTACCAATTAATAAACAAATCAAGACGGCAATTGGCATAAATATAATTTTTTTCTTCTTAGGAGGTGTAGTTATTTTAGAAAGAATTCTTGACTTTGTTCTATTATCTATTACACGATGTTCATTAAAAATATATTCTAAACTTTCTTTTACTTTTTCTTTATTCATCGAGAATCCCTCCTAATCGTTCTTTCAACATTGACCTCGCCCGACTAAGTCTCGTTTTTACCGTATTAACTGAGCAATCTAAAATTATGGCAATCTCGTCTATCTTCAAATCTTTAAAGTAGTACAACATAATAACTTCGCGATATTTTGGATTTAGTGCTAAAACCGCATTTCCAATTGATGCCTTTTCATCTTCTAAAATAACAAATTCATCCATTGATTTTTGAATTCCTAAAAGGTTCGAGAACTTATTTGTTAATAAATGATTTCGATAAGACCAACTACGTAAATAATCATAGCTTCTATTGATAGTCATTTTATATAAATACGTTTTATAGGATGAGTCTCCTCGAAACTGCTCTTTTTTCTCAAAAGCTTTAATAAAAACATCCTGTACGATGTCTTCAGCCATTTGCTTATTTTTCACATATGAATAGGCTACTTGAATTAGTGATACCGCATGTGTTTCAATAAGTTCTTCAAATAGTTCTGAAGCATTGTCATCCTCCGACAATAAATCAGTTACAAACACAACTATACACCCCTTATTTTTTATCTAACCGTTAGACGGATTCGATACGATTCACGTTTCAAAAAATGGAATTAAATTAAAACTTTTCTAAGTTATTAATTTATTCCATCATTACGAAGTAGCTATTCATAAAGTAAAAAGATGGTATGATCAGTAATCATTGGAGGTGTTAAAATGTGCTACGATACGATTATTATTGGTGCATGTACGATGGGGATGGCCGCTGGATACTTCTTGTCGAAAAATGGGCAAAAGGTGCTGCTGTTGGATGTATTTAACCCCCCTCACGATCAAGGCAGTCATCACGGAGAAACTCGTATTATCCGCTTTGCATATGGAGAAGGAAAAGCTTATGTTCCATTAGCATTGAGAGCTTTAGATTTATGGAAAGAATTAGAGGTTATTAGTAACAAACAACTATTTTTAGATACTGGCGTGTTAAACATTGGCTCTAAAGTACATTCATTTATTCAAAATGTTATTGAAAGTGCAAAAGAATATAAGCTATTAGTTGATGTATATAATGCAAAGGAAGCAAGCGAAAAATGGCCGGGTATTACTTTACCTGAGGATTTCATTGGTTGCTTTGAACCATCAGCAGGTGTACTAAAAGTAGAGGATTGTATTGAAGCATATAAAGGAGCTGCTTTAAACGAAGGAGTAACATTAAAAACAAACGCTAGAGTTGTTAACATTGTCCCTGGAAAAGAAGTTACTGTACATACAGAACACGATGTATTTTCAGCAAATTCAGTTATTATTTCTGCTGGAGCTGAGTAAATAACCTTTTGAAATCCGTTAATTTAACGTTGCCTATTACACCATTACGCAAAACCTTCGCATGGTTTGAGGCTGATGAAACAATTTATGGTGATAATTTCCCGGCATTTACTTACGAACATGAAAACAGCTCATATTACGGTTTTCCAAGTATAAATGGTGCTGGCTTTAAAGTAGGACGTCATGATTCAGGTTATGAAGTTTCACCAGATGCTGTCATTAATCCTTTTGATGAAGCAGACTCAGAGGAACTTATCCAATTTAATAAGAAGATCATGTCTAAAGTCGGTAAAGTTAAATATGGAAAAACATGTTTTTACTCTAAAACACCTGATGAGGATTTTATCATTGATTCCCATCCTGACTATGACAATATTATTATCGCAGCTGGATTTTCAGGCCATGGCTTTAAGTTTGGAAGTGTCATTGGAGAAATACTATCCCAATTAGTAGTGAAGGGAAAAAGTGAATTAGATATAAGTTTATTTAAAATATCGAGATTTCTTTAATAATCAAAATGTTTTAGAAGCGCCCATTTCTTTTCTATTGCCATTATTAAAAACAGAGCTAGCTTTTATAGCTGCTCTGTTTTTTTATTCGATTATTGTTCTTCTTTAAGAATTAAATCTATCTGTTCAATCGGCATCGGCTTATAAAAGTAGTACCCTTGAGCAATCGGGCAACACATTTCTTGAATTTTTTTCAATTGTCCCTCTGTTTCTATACCTTCTGCCACTGCTACCATCTTCATACTTTGGGCCAACTGTATGATCGTTTCGACGATGACACTTCCACCTTCCTCATGTAGCTGATTAATAAAACTGCGATCAATTTTTATTTCAGATACAGGGAGTTGGTGTAAATAACTTAATGAAGAAAAACCAATTCCAAAATCATCAACTGATGATTCAAACCCATGGAGTTGCAGTTCATTTAAAAGTTGTTTTGCAAGCTCTAAGTCAACCAATCCTACATTTTCAGTCAACTCAATTTTAATTAACTTTGGATCCACCTCATATTTTTTTACGATTTGTACCAATTCTTCTATAAAATTAGGTAAATAAAAATGACTTGGGGATATGTTTACCGATACTTGATAGAGCTTTAAATTTTGTTTTATCCGTTGTTGCTGCCAATTAAGCACTTGTTCTAAAACTAATAAATCAAGTTCTTGAATTTTTCCAATGGACTCTGCTGCTTCTACGAAAACGTCTGGCGGAACATAACCTAACTTTTCAGAATTCCACCTTGCTAAAGCTTCGAAACTCTCAACTTTCCCATTTTTTATATTTACTTTTGGTTGGAGATGAATTGTAATATCTTTATTACACAGTGCATGAATTAATTCATTTTGAATTTCCATCTTTTTCATTAATTCAACACCAAATTCATCCTTATAAAATACAATTGAATTTCCAGCCTGTTTTTTTGAATTACTTAGCGCTATATCTGCAAGCCTAACAATATCATCTGTATTTCCATTATAATGCTTTAATGAAACTGCCCCTATCCGTACTGAAATGAAAAGTTCTATAGAATTTATATAAATTGGTTCTTTTGTTGTCTCCAATAGCAATGATACATTTTTCTCTATATCTTCTTCATCACAAAATCCTGTAATAATTAGTGAAGCTTCTGTTGCTCTCGAGACAATAATGTCAATATGCGATAATGTCTTTCTTATTCGTTGATCAAGTTCATATTGTAAAAGAGACATCTGTTTTTTCCCAAAAGAATCAACAATATTGACGTACTCAGAAGGTTGAAATAGTAATACAAAACCGGTCGTATTGTCATTTACCTCTTCACTAAATTTATCTAAAAAATAATTATAATTTGTTAACCCAGATAGTGTATCGATATAAGCAAGTTGTTTTATTTTTTCATTTTCTTCTAAAATTTCATTATTTACTTGTACAGTTTCATCTGTAAACAAAACAATATTATATAAATGCTGACCATACTCATCGTAGAAGGGTTGGATATACAAATTACTCCAAAATGGTGAACCATCTTTTTTATAATTAACTAATACTTTTTTTACATAATTTTCTTTCGAAACATTTTCAAATAGTTCATTATATTTATTTTGATTTACTCCTTCACCAAATAGTATGGAGAAATTTTTTCCGACAATATCTAAACTTGAATAGCAGGTAATATTAGTAAATACGTCATTAACAAAAAGAATCGGTTGTTGGGGTTTATTGGGATCGGTTATTAAAAAAGCTGAATTAAATTGTGAGCCAATTCGACATAACCATTCATAAAGCTCTTCTTTTTTTAAATTATTTGCATTAATCATTCCCAAAACCTCCTTTTCATAGAATAACTTTCCTTCTATTTTACAGTTTAATAGTAAAAAACGCTACTTTTTCTGCATTATAATTCCATACAAAAACTAAGGTCTTTATACTCATTTTAGATTCACATATAGTATTTTTATATTATATTTTATTTTAAAAATAGTTTTAAGCTTCATTTTTAATGTAATTACAATTTTTTCGCACCTAATTCTTTATTTTAAATTTTCGACAAAGTTTTCTATAATCACTATAAAACTCGACAAAATATCAATAATTTATTATAAATATAAGATTATTTACATACTAAAAGGGTTGCTCTTTTTATAAGAGCAACCCTTTTTATAGATAAAAAACTATTTCCAAACCTCTTCTGCGATTTCTTTAATTAGTGTTAATTTTTGCCATTGATTTTCTTCTTCTAAAATATTTCCTTCTTCCGTAGAAGAGAACCCACATTGCGGACTTAATGCTAGTTGATTTAGTGGCACGTATTTGGCAGCTTCATGAATACGCGCTTTAATCGCTTCTTTATTCTCAAGTTCACCAAATTTCGATGTTACTAAACCTAAAACAATTGTAAGATCAGGACGATTTACATATTTCAATGGTTCAAATCCTCCTGAACGCTCATCATCAAATTCTAAAAATAATCCATCAACATTTAATCCACCGAAAATTACTTCCGCTGCATAGTTATAGCCACCGCTAGAGTGGAATGTAGATTTATAGTTACCACGGCAAATATGCATTGTAATTGTCATATCACTTGGTTTATTTTTTACCGTTTCATTAATCACATATTGTAATGCATGCATATACTCCTGTGGATTTTTTCCTTCTTCCACTAATTTTGCTCGAGTTTCTTCTGAGAAAAGACTAGCCCATGAAGTATCATCAAGTTGTAAATAACGACAGCCAGCATCATAAAATGCCTGAATTGCTTTTTGGTACGCTTTAATCGTATCTTCAATTAAGTCTTTTTCATTTGGATAAATATCAGTATTTTTGTCCGCGCGGGCATGAAGCATGTTTGGACTAGGGATTGTAAATTTAACAGTAGATTCTCCTGCATGGTCACGAAGGAATTTAAAATGATCTAAAAATGGATGATTACCAAAATCGATTTTTCCAATTACGCGAATACCTTTTTTACTTGTTTCAACTTTATGGAATTGCAAACCATGATCTTTTTCATAATTTTCCATCCCTTGAAGTGCACCTAGAAAATCAAAATGCCACCAGCTACGACGGAATTCCCCATCAGTAATTGATAAAACACCAATTTCTTTTTCTTTATTAATCAATTGAATAATTGCTTCATCTTCAACCTTTTTTAGTTCTTCATATGTAATTTCATTATTTTGAAATTTTTCTCGGGCTACTTTTAATGCTTTTGGTCTTAAAAAACTTCCTACATGGTCATAGCGAAATGGTGCTGTTAAATGTTTTGTCATACTTATTTACTCCTTTTTCATAAAAAGCAGTAAAAGTAAACGTTTTTCAAATTCGTATACTTTTAACTGTTTGATAAATACAAGTTTACCGATATCTTTTTATTTTTTAAATAATAATATAACATAAAATTCTTTGACAAAACGAAGTATTCGGAAAATATTATCAATGATTTTTTACAAAAATCTCTTATTTCTACACAAATAAATAAATCTTACGATAATTATTATCTTTTTCTAATTTCATTAAGCTAAGGGCGATGTTACTAACTTATTTAATTTTAGTTTCGCCATATAATTTTTAATTCAATCTAAAATTATATTGTAAACAAGTAAAACAGGCTGGGACAAAACTAAAAAACATCCTTTTTCTTATCAAGAAAAAGGATGTTTTTTTGACATTAAGAAAAATGATTTCCGTTCCGGGGACGCGCATCCAGGGCTAGCCCTGCGCCTCCTCGTCGCTACGCTCCTGTGGGGTCTCGAGTCTCGGGCTGTTCCCGCAGGAGTCGCCCCTTCACTCCAATCAATTTTCAAAATGTCCAATTCTTATTATTGGTACAAGCAAATTTGTTAAAAAAATTTACTTATGTCCCAGCCTCCTTAAATTTTAAGGAGTTAGAAAAGTGAAGAAATATAAATTACTGAATACAGCACTTGGTTTATTTGTTGCTTTATTATTGACTTAGTTTTATTATTTATCTATTTGATCGTAACCGATTACTGTCCAAATTCCAGTTGAATCTTGTCGAATTAAACGTTTTAAATAGACGATGTTTATGAGCGTGTCTTCATCATTCACCTCTACAATAGCAACTTCCTCCGTGCTATAGAGTAATTTTAAATTGCCTATCTCAATAGGATAGTCTCCTTCAATACCTCCAGGTGAAACCTGTAAACTAACAAACACTTGGGTTGTCATAAGAGGATCTAATCTCCATGGAGAATGACCTTCATCGACACTTTTTTGATCATTTTCTTCTTTTGTTATGTCATACGGTACCTCTACCTGTGGATTGATATCGTATCCCTTTGCTTGAGCAGGAAAGATGATATTGTTATAAATATCAACACTTTCTAGTTCGAAAATAAGCTCATTCGCTTCAAGAAATGCAGGAATTGCTTTTTCTTCAATGATGTCCACAGTAAAAACCTCCGTCTTCTATAGGTATGTGAAAGACTACCATTATTATTTACACTATATCTATTTTTATGAATTATATTTATAAAGTACATTTTTAATTGCTTGATTTAATTTCTTAATATCAACTTTATTTACTTCCGAGTTATCAATTTTATATTTTTCTTTTAGTTGTAGAATACGACTTACGCTTTCATTGATTTTTTCCTCTGAAATTTCTCCATTTTCTACTGCCTTTTTTAATGCTTGAAAACTTGATGCAACATTTTGATAGTCGTGAGCAATTAATATAATATCGCTACCAGCTTTAACAGAGTAAACAGCTGCTTTTTCAATTGTATAGTTATTTGTAATAGCCTTCATTGTTAAATCATCGGTAATAACAACTCCATCAAATTTTAATTGTTCCCTTAAAATTCCCGTAATAATCTCTTTTGACATTGATGATGGGAAAGTAGAATCAATTTTCGGCAGTAAAATATGGGCTACCATTACCATATCAGTTCCTTCAGCAATTGCATTTTTGAAAGGTATAAGCTCAAGCTCATATAATTGATCCAACGATTTATTTACTACCGGTAGTGCCAAATGTGAATCAATATCAGTATCTCCATGTCCAGGGAAATGTTTAACAACGGAAATTATATTCTCTGATTGTAATCCTTTCATTGTTTCTATACCAAAAGAACTGACTACTTCTGGGCTTTCTCCAAAGGAACGGTCGCCGATTATCGGATTATTCGGATTGCTATTTACGTCTAATACAGGTGCAAAATTTAAATTAAATCCAAAAGTAGATAATTCTTTTCCAAGTATTTTGCCAATATCATGGGCAAAAAATACATCATTAGACTCACTTATTTTTTGACTAGATGGGATAGGAATAATTTCTTTAGGTAGCCTTGAAATTCGTCCACCTTCTTCATCAATTCCTAAAAATAAAGGGAAATCATTATTTTCATTAATTGTTTTAATGTTATTTAATAATTGAAGAATTTTTTCTGTTGATACAATATTTTCTTTGTAAAAAATAATTCCTCCGACTTTGTATTCATTGATTAATCTCAGATTTTCTTGATTGAGAGTATTTCCCGAAATACCTGTAAAAATCATTTGGCCTATTTTTTCGTCTAGAGTCATTTCTGAAATCAAATTATTCATATGTTGTTTCTCTATGTCGTTTTGAGCTAATACTGAAATGTGATCTACCTTAGGATTTTGGTTGCTTTTTGTAGGACGTGACAAAATCCATTTTAATTGATAGGTTGAATTAACAGCATAAATAAGAATGATTTGATCATTTGTCTCATCTTTGTAATAAGTTGTTTTATCAGGTTTACCAGCAAATGCTTCTATATCTTTAAAATGAATGGAACTCAACTCAGATTGATAAGAGCGAACGTCGACAACAATAGATTGTACAGTTCCAATTGTAACTTGATTTGTTAAATAATCTGCATAGTCTCCAACAGGTGCAGAATCAATTGACTTAGGATTACCCCATAATTCAATAACTTCATCTAAACTTGTTTTCCCTGCAATAAATGGTGAATTTATTACCTTTCCTTCTTTAGCAAGAGTAAAGGTTTGTTCAAGTAAAAGTGATGGTGAATGATCTTCAACTTTTTCTATAGAATCTTCAGTAATTGGTAAAGAATTGTTTTGTCTGTTTATATATAACAAAATAGATAAACTCAAAATGATAACAATCGTAATGAGGATAAAAAACATTTTTTTGTTCATTTATTACACCTCGATTTAAAAATAAAATGTCTTAAATTAGACCACAGTTTACTAAAAATAGTTACAAATTAAAAGTTTCAATAAAATAAATCGTCTTGATCAACGCAATTTCCCAGGAAATGACCTAAATACCTTTAATCCGCCTTTCTTCGACGGTGTAGACATCTAAAGTGAGGTTAACATTTAAAATAGTATGTCTAATATTGAATAGTTTTGTTACAATTATTGATATTGGAAAACGAATGAGGGTGAGAAAAGTGGCAATTTCAATTTTACTGATAGTAATATTTATTGGAATTTTATTTTTGATTTCGCTATATATGTATGACAATAGTAAGTTTAGTAAAATTACAGGGTATTCGTTTTTTACACTTTGGACAGATAATAAGATAAAAACAACATATAAAATCGTTCGTAAATTAGAAAAAGTAAAAAGTGACTATAAAATTTTGTTAAATATAGCCCTTCCTAGTGAAGATAAAAAAATTGATGCCGTCCTAGTTCATGAATCCGGTGTAGTTGTAATAGGTGTAAAAGATTTTGATGGTTGGATTTATGGAAGAGAACAGGATATTTTATGGGGGCAAGCGTTAAATAAGGATAAAGTAAATAAGTTTAATAATCCACTTATTGAAAATAAACTTTCAATACTAAAATTAAAGGATATACTTCCTGATTTAAATAAAGAAGCTTTTCATTCTTTAATTGTTTTTACTGATAGATGTTCTTTTAATAAAATAGAAATACATTCACAAAATGTGGATGTACTTAAAATTAGTGAGTTGAATGATTATTTGAAGAATGAAAAAGATAAAAAGCTTTCAAAAGAAGAAGTTAATAAAATCTATAGCGTATTAGAAAAATATATGGATTTTAAAGAAGTTGGGAAACCATCTTCTATTAATAATATAAAGGCTAATTAGGTGAAATCGAGTCTTTAATGGCTCGGTTTTTTTATTAAAAAAATATTGGTGAGTTGTATTTAATCCTTCTATCTATTTTTGCTCTTGAATATTAAATTTATGAATTTTCTATAAATTTATGTTTCTAGTTCATGTACAATAGAGAAAAAATCAAATTAAGGTGGATAAATGCGAAAAATACATTATAGCTGGATTATTCTAGCGATTACGTTTATTACGATTATTGTGGCTGGCATTATTCGTTCTTCATCGGGTATTTTTATTGATCCTTTTGAGATGGAATTCGGTTGGGATCGCCCGACGATTTCTTTTGCCTTTGCAGTATGTCTATTTTTGTACGGATTGTCAGGTCCTTTTATGGCGGCGTTTGTTGATGTATTTGGTCTGAAAAGAATGATGCTGTATTCAATGTCCATCTTATCTATTGGACTTGGATTAACTTTTGTAATGAAAAGTGAATGGCAGCTAATCTTAATTTGGGGTGTAATGCTTGGCATTGGTTCAGGATTGTTTTTAACTGTACTTAGTACGCAAGTAGCCAATCGTTGGTTTGTAAAAAGAAGAGGGTTAGCTGTAGGGATTTTAACAGCAGCAACTGCAACAGGACAATTAATTTTATTACCAGTATTAGCTAGCTTTGTCGAAAACTATTCTTGGAGAGCAGCAATTGCATTAATCTTTTGCTTAAGTATTGCTATGCTTGTACTAATTGCAATTTTTATGAAAAGCTGGCCGAAAGATATCGGTATTTTACCCTATGGACAGGAAGAAATAGCAATAGAAGAACCTACAACGAAAAGGAATCAAAACCCATTTAAAATGGCAATATCTTCATTAATTGAAGGGTTGAAGGTAAAGGAGTTTTGGCTACTAGCAGGAAGCTTTTTTATTTGTGGGTTATCTACTAGTGGTCTTATTGGAACCCATTTTATTTCCTATTGTATAAGCTTTGGTATACCACTTGTAACAGCGGCATCTATGTTGTCCTTCATGGGGATATTTGATTTAATTGGAACGACTATTTCCGGGTGGCTATCAGATCGTTTTGATAATCGTTGGTTGCTGTTTTGGTATTATTCATTAAGAGGTGTATCTCTACTGTTTTTACCATTTGCATTAGCACAAGGTTCTTATACATGGCTTGTGATTTTCTCCGTCTTTTATGGCTTAGATTGGATTGCCACTGTACCACCGACAATCGGACTAACTAGACAAAAATTTGGTGTTGAAAAAAGTGCTATGATGTATGGTTGGATCACAGCAGCTCATCAAGTTGGCGCGGGAGTTGCAGCTTTTTCTGGCGGTATTATTTATAAAGTGTTCTCTTCATATATGTGGGCATTCCTTTTAGCTGGAGGCTTTTGTTTATTAGCTAGTTTATTTGTTATTTTAATAAAAAAACAGCAACCAAAAGAGCTTGTTTAGTTTTTCATTATTTGTAAATGAATGATATGATACTAACAGCAAATGAAAAGGAGTATTGTCGTGGGGAAAGTTTCGAAAAGAACAGCAAGTATTTTATATATGAAAGAACATCAATCTCTTTTTTCCTGTCCTATTTGCAAAAATAGCATGAATGTCATTGAGGATGGACATGTTGTTTGTGAAAAAAATCATTCATTTGATATTGCAAAACAAGGTTATGTAAACTTTATGATTAAGCCTTCACCATCAATGTATAGTAAAAGTTTATTTGAATCACGCCAGGAAATATTAACGAGCGGATTATATGATCCAATACAAAAAGCTATAGCAAAATATATAGGAAAAGATGCAAGGACAATTTTAGATACTGGCTGTGGAGAAGGCTCTCATTTAGAAAGTATTTGTAGCTTGATAGACCAGCAAGTAGTAGCGGTCGGAATTGATATTTCAAAAGAAGGAATCCAAGCGGCTGCAAAATATTATGAAAATAAAATATGGTGTGTTGGTGATTTAGCAAACAGTCCATATCAACAACATACATTTGATATTATATTAAATATATTGTCACCGGCAAATTATGAGGAATTTAGCCGATTATTAACATCTAATGGTAAAGTTATAAAAGTAGTCCCTCAATCTGATTATTTGAAAGAATTACGAAAAGAAGCATTTGCTAATTCAGAAAAAGAAAATTATTCAAATGAACAGACGGTAGAACGATTTAAAGAACATTTTGTAAATGTTAAACAAGAGAGAGTTACGTACACAGAAAAATTGGAGCAGCATCTTGTACCAAAGCTTCTTGAAATGACTCCATTAGGATGGCATTTGCAAAAAGAGGTTTCTTTAAATGAAATTACAATTGATCTTGAAATTTTAGTTGGTGAGTTTTGTAAAGAAAATTGATACAAATAGGTTTTTAAAATACAATAATTACATTGGATAAAAGTTTAAAAATATCAATTATGAATAGTAAAAAAGGTAGGAATGAATAGTGTTATATAATTTTGCAGCAAGACTAGTAGGTCTCATTTTGATGATAAACGGTTCAAAAGCAAAAATTTTTGGAAAAGAAAACGTGCCGAAAGAGGGCGGCTATATTATTGCATGTACACATAATGGATATGTCGATATTTTTAATCTAGGTGTGTCGTTACTTCCACGCCAAATTCACTTTATGGCGAAGAAACAACTATTTGATATAAAAGTGCTAGGACCATTAATTAAAAGGTTAAATGCATTCCCTGTTGATCGTGAAAATCCAGGACCAAGTGTAATAAAGATTCCTCGACAGTTAATTAAAGAAGGGAAAGTTGTCGGTATATTTCCAAGTGGTACTCGTTCAACTGAAAATGTAGAACTAAAGCAAGGTGCTATTACTATTGCACAGCTTTCAAAAGCACAAATTGTTCCGGCAGCCTATGTAGGACCACGAAATTTAGGTGAAGTGTTTAAGCGTCAAAAAGGCTATTTAATTTATGGCAAACCATTTACCGTTGGAAGTGGTAAGGAAGCACGAGAAGAATCAACTGATTATCTAGAAAAAGAACTAACACGTTTAACGGAAGAGTTAAAATTAAAAATCACTAAATAATTTATAAAGCACTCTTCAAATTAGGAGAGTGCTTTAATATTGGAGGGCTAACATGATTCGTGTACTTTTTGTTTGTTTAGGTAATATTTGCCGTTCCCCAATGGCAGAGGCGGTTATGCGTGATTTTATCGAAAAAGAAGGGTTAAGTGATACAATTAAAGTAGATTCTGCAGGGATAAGCTCTTGGCATATAGGGGAACCACCACATAAAAAAACGCAATTAAAGTTAAAGGAATATGGCATTTCAACAAGTGGTATGAAAAGTCGCCAATTAAATTTTGGTGATTTTGAAGCCTTTGATTATATAGTAGGAATGGATAATAACAATGTACATAATATACGGGAGATTCTTGGACAACCTAATCATCCAAAAATTTTTCGCTTTTTAGATTTAACACCACACAAAAAGGATGTTCCAGACCCATATTATACAGGTGATTTCCAAGAGACATATGACTTAGTAGTAGAAGGATGCGAAGCGTTGTTGAAGAAAATCATAGAAGAAATGTAGCGTTTCGAAAAGTGTGTTGTACGTAACTTTTATTAAGATTATTAAATAATGAATAGAGGAATTTCCATCCTTTTTCTTTAACTTCATATTGGTGTATAATATTACAGTCTCATTTACTTTAATATAGGTTTAAATATTAGCCTCAATTAATATATTAAAAAAATTGAAAGAGAGTGAATCCAATGGGTCGTAAATGGAATAACATTAAAGATAAGAAAGCCGAAAAAGATAAAAATACTAGTCGTATTTATGCAAAATTCGGAACAGAAATTTATGTAGCTGCAAAAAAAGGTGAGCCAGATCCAGAATCAAATGCAGCTTTAAAAGCAGTATTAGAACGTGCTAAAACATACAATGTACCAAGACATATTATTGATAAAGCGATTGATAAAGCTAAAGGTGCTGGCGGAGAAGACTATGATGAGTTACGTTATGAAGGCTTTGGTGTTGGTGGTACAATGGTAATCGTTGACGCACTAACAAATAACGTAAATCGTACAGCTTCAGACGTTCGTGCTGCTTTCGGTAAAAACGGTGGTAACATGGGTGTAAGTGGTTCTGTAACATACATGTTCGATTCAACTGCTGTATTCGGTATTGAAGGGAAATCTGCTGATGAAATATTAGAAATCTTATTAGAAACAGACGTTGACGCTCGTGACGTATTTGAAGAAGATGATGTGACAATTGTTTACGCCGAACCAGATCAATTCCATACTGCTCAAGAAGCATTTAAAGCAGCAGGTATCGAAGAGTTTACAGTAGCAGAATTAACAATGCTTCCACAAACAGAAGTAGTGCTAACTGGTGATGATAAAATAAAGTTTGAAAAAATGATTGATGCATTAGAAGACTTAGATGATGTTCAACGTGTTTACCATAATGCAGATTTAGGTGAATAATTATAGATGTAGGCCCAGTAGTAAAAACTACTGGGTTTTATTTATGGTGATATTAATTAATTTACTACTATTTAAATTCTATGAAAAAAATACATAATTTACTATACTGTTAGGAAGTACTACTTTATTATTAACGTATTTCTGTTTAAGAAAGCGATTTCAAGCAGAAAATTAATATAAAAAACTATTAATATAGCATTGTTTAATATGAAAAAATGTATAATATTAGTAGAATATAATATAAATAATTTGATTTTAGGGGTGGGGAAATGAAGAAATCAATTAAGGGGAAATTATTTATTTTTTCATTTTTACTATTTTTAGTGCCTAGCTTGATTATTGGAGTAGTCAGCTATTTTCAAGCAAAAAATAGTATGGATGAATTGGGAGAAACTATTATTAAAAATAGTGTCGAATCTTCATTGCAACTTATTAATTCAGTAAATCAGGAAGTTGAAAATGGAACACTTACGTTAGAAGAAGCACAGGAACAAGTGAAAACAGCTTTAATTGGCGAAATGGGTTCAGATGGAAAACGTAAGCTAGCATATCCAGGGGATTTAGGGGAAAACGGATATATTTATATTTTAGGCCAAGATGGAACATTATTAGGTCATCCAACAAGAGAAGGGGATAATCTATGGAATGACCAAGATAGCTCTGGCCAGTATTTCATTCGTGAAGTAAAAGATCGTGCATTGGAAGGTGGAGGATTTACTTACTATGAATTTGAACTTCCAGGGCAAAGTACAGTTGCGCCAAAACTAATTTATTCTAAATTAGATCCAAATTGGAATTGGATTATTGCCTCAGGTACTTACAATCAAGACTTTAATGCAGCAGCTAATAGTTTATTAACTGTTATTTTAATAACAATTGGTGTATCAATTATTCTTGGAGGACTTGCAACAATTCTTTTCTCACGCCATTTAGCTCAGCCATTAACGAAGCTATCGAATAGAGTAAGTGAAGTGGCTAAAGGTAACTTAACAGTAGAACTACAAGAGTTAAATCGAAAAGATGAGATTGGTATTTTAAACAATGGTTTTAATAATATGGTTCAGCAACTGAAAAACTTAATTTCTGGTGTTGAGTCTACAATTGTAGAAATACAAACAACTTCAGCAAATCTTTCCTCTGTTGCGGAAGAAACGATTGTCTATGGCGAGGATATTGTAAAAGCGGTAACAGAAGTTGCAGTAGGTGCATCACAACAAGCTTCAGATACAGAAGAAACAAACCGAACATCCATTGACTTCGCAAGACAGATCGAGACGCTTCACGAGAAAAATGAATCTATGCTAGAGTCATCGGAAATTATGAGAAACTCAAATGAACAAGGATTGAAAAATTTAACCATTTTAAAAGAACGTTCCCATGAATCATATGAATTAATTACAACGGTTCAAAAAGTGATTGAAAGCTTAATTTTAAAAGTAAAAGAAATTGAAGGAATTGTAGGTACAATAACTGAAATTTCTAATCAAACAAACTTACTAGCATTAAATGCTTCGATTGAGGCAGCTCGGGCAGGGGAAAATGGAAAAGGCTTTGCTGTTGTTGCAGAAGAAGTGCGCAAACTAGCAGATCAAACAAGTGAAGCAACGGAGTTAGTTCGTAATACATTGCGCGGAATAGTAAGTGAAACAGATATCGTAACGAAGGAAATGTCAAAAACTTACTCCATTGTACAGGACCAAAATAAATCGGTAACTGAAACTGAAAGCTCATTTACTTACATTGAGTCTGCAGTTAATAACATCATTCGTACAATTGAAGATGTATCAGCAAGTGTTCACCAATTAAACGAATCGAAAAATATTATGACTCGCGCAATTGAAAATATTGCAGCTATTAGTGAAAAGAATGCAGCGTCGGCAGAAGAAGTAACTGCATCTGTTGAAGAACAACAAAAAGCGATTCAAATAGTAACAGAGTCATCAAAAGATTTAACTGAAGAACTCTCGGCATTACAAGAAACTATCCAGCAATTTACTGTGCGTTAAATAATAGCTCAAGCAGTTCAAAAGAAAACTGCTTGGGTTTTTTCTTTCAAAGTTCAATTATCTGAATAGTTGCGCTTTAAAATGAAATCATGAATAATGAAAGTAGAAATTTCGGATTTGGAAAAGTGAAAGAGGTGCGATGGATGGTTGTTTTTAAAGATTATGAGTATAAACGTCCAAATTTTGAGGAAATGAAAAAGCAGGTGGGAGAATTATTAAATGAGTTTAGACATGCTGATACAGTTGAAGCTCAAAGCAAAATAATTGAACAAATTAATTGTTATCGCAATAATTTCTCTACACAGGCAAATTTAGTATATATACGTGCTTCTATTAATACAAATGACGAATTTTATCAAACAGAACGAGACTATTTAGACGACATTACACCTCAAGTAGAAGAAATAACATTTGATTACTACAACGAGCTAGTAAAATCTCCTTTTAGAAAACAGTTAGAGGAGAAATGGGGTACACAACTTTTTGCTTTAGCAGAAAATCAAATTAAAGGATTTTCACCTAAAGTAATTGAACTAATGCAAAAAGAAAATAAGCTCGTTTCTGAATATAGTAAGTTAGTTGCATCGGCACAAATTGAATTTGATGGGAAGACGTTAACACTTGCTCAGCTAACACCATATACAGAGTCAACAAATCGGCAAGTGCGTAAAAAAGCGATGGTAGCACGTTTTGATTTCTTTAAAGAAAATGCAAAGAAGTTTGACGATATTTTTGATCAACTTGTTCAGCTACGTCATAAAATAGCGACAACATTAGGCTACAAAAACTATGTAGAATTAGGTTATATAAACATGAACCGTATTGATTACGATGCAGAAATGGTAGCGAATTATCGTAATCAAGTTCATAAATTAATTGTTCCAATTGCAACAAAACTATATGAACGACAAGCAAAGCGCATTGGCATTAGTGACTTTAAATATTATGATGAAGGATTAAATTTCTTATCTGGAAACGCTAAGCCTCAGGGGTCGCCATCATGGATTGTTGAAAATGGTAAAAAAATGTACGAAAAGTTATCTCCTGAGACAGGTGAGTTTTTCAACTATATGATTGAACATGAATTAATGGATTTAGAAGCGAAAAAAGGAAAAGAAAGTGGAGGATATTGTACATTTATTGAAGATTATGAATCTCCTTTCATTTTCTCGAATTTTAACGGTACTTCAGGAGATATTGATGTGCTGACACATGAAACAGGTCATGCATTCCAAGTTTATTCTAGTCGACATATTGGCATTCCAGAATACCTATGGCCTACTTATGAATCTGCTGAAATCCATTCGATGAGTATGGAGTTTTTTACATGGCCATGGATGGAACTGTTCTTTAAAGAAGAAACGGAAAAATATAAATTTGCTCATTTAAGTGGCGCTTTATTATTTTTACCTTATGGTGTTGCCGTCGATGAGTTCCAGCATGTCGTTTATGAAAACCCGACTATGACACCTGCCGAACGTAAGCAAGCGTGGAAAAATATTGAGGAAAAATATTTACCACATCGTGACTATGACGGCTATGACTATTTAGAATCTGGAGGTTTTTGGCAGCGTCAAGCACATATTTACGCAAATCCATTTTATTATATTGATTATACATTAGCACAAGTGTGTGCATTCCAATTTTGGAAACGTTCAAGAGAAGACTTTGAAACTGCTTGGAAGGATTACGTACACCTTTGTAAACTAGGGGGCTCCATGTCATTTACAAAGTTAGTAAAAGAAGCTGGCCTAATCTCTCCATTTGATGACGGATGTATCCAATCTGTAATCGATACTATTGAAGACTACTTAAACTCTGTTGATGACAGTAGTCTGTAAATATTGTTAGAATTTTAAAATTATTAAAACGGTAAGAAAGAATCTGCTCATTTTCTTTATTTATGGGCAGATTTTTTATGTAATTTTTCTACAGGCAACAGCCTCAGCTTGGGGCACAAGGAAACGTGTTCGGTCACATAGCCTCAAATTGGGGCACAAGGAAACGTGTTCGGTCACATAAACTCACATGCGGTCACAGGTTCACTTCATTATTCGGAGCGAACAAAAAATTGTGACTAACATCTTGTTTGTTTGAAACGAAAGTTAAGATAAAACGTAAATAGTTATATAATGGGTGAATAGGAAAGTGCTATATATGGTACAATGTGGAAAGGAGTGAAATTGTATGACAAAAAAAGTATGGTTCCAAGTAGGAATCGGTATATTAATTGCCCTTTTAATCATTAAATACGTTGTAGAAATTCATTGGATTTTCAATCCGATTTTTATCATTATTAAAACGATATTTATTCCAATGCTATTAGGTGGAGTCCTTTATTATATATCCGAGCCGGTTCAACGTTTTATGGAGAAAAAAGGTGCACCAAGATGGGCAAGCATTTCAACAATAGTATTATTATTGGCAGGTATCGTGACAGGATTACTTTTAATGATCGGTAATCCAATTACAGATCAAGTAAATAAATTGGTAAAAAATGCACCTTATATAGGCGATAAAATTATGGATGCAGCTGACATTGTTTTGGAAAACAAAGATAGTCTGCCGCCACAAGTAGAGGAATTTGTTGATTCAATCTCTAATTCCATTCAGGATATTGCGATGACGGGAAGCAAATATATTGTATCCTTTGTTAGGGGAACTGTTTCAGTTACCTTTACATTAATTTTAGTACCATTTTTCTTTATTTACATGTTGAAGGATCATGAGAAATTTGCTCCAAATATTTATAAAATTTTCTCTGGTGAAAGACGTACATGGGTAAAAGAAACTTTAGCGGATATAGACCATGTTTTAAGAAACTATGTACAAGGACAAGTATTAATTAGTCTTATTCTTGCTTTAATGACTTTTATAGGCTATATAGCAATAGGGCTTGAATATTCATTATTACTTGCGATATTTGCTTTCTTTATGAATATGATTCCTTTTATCGGTCCGTGGATTTCTCTTGCACCAGCAATTGTTGTTGCCCTTATACAAGATCCAATTTTAGTTGTTTGGGTTTGTGTGATCACACTAGTAGCTCAACAGTTAGAAAGTAACCTAATCACGCCAAATATTATGGGGAAATCCTTAGATGTGCATCCGTTAACGGTTATTACAATCGTACTTGCAGCTGGAAATATAGGAGGATTTATAGCGATTATTATAGCGATTCCTACCTATGCGGTAATTAAAGCAATTGTTAAAAATATTTATGAAGAAAGAAAAAAAATAAAGGAAGCTGCTACGAAGACAGTTTAATATTTAAATTGCGCAGTATACCAAAAAGGTGTACTGTATTTCTATTTAGTGTAAAGTGTATTTTGTAGATTGAATTGAAAAGGAGTTCATCAATGTTAACATTTGAACAAAAGCAAGCAATTATTGAATCATTTCCAGAACTAACTAAAAAAGAGATTTCATTAAATCGTTTAAATTATCATTTTGAGAACAGTTTATATGAGAAAACGATCGTTATTGAAAAATTACATCCAAACGGTAATGGATTTGTGTATGTAGGGGATTTGTTAAAATATGAAAAGGATGCCAATGAAAAAGGTTTGGTAAACATTCGTGAATATGATGAGGCCGCGTTAAGAGAGATTATTCAAGACGCTCTAGATTATTTATCTGAAGATATGGAAACACCAATTGTAGAAAATTGGGCTTCTCGAGAAGGTACAATATTGGAATTAATCCATGAAAAACGAAATTGGAATATTTATTTTCAAAATAATTTAGAAGAATCTTTTGGTACCCGTGAAGCAGCGGTAGAATATTTACTTGAAGAAGGATTTAGGCCGAAAAAATAAAAGGGGAAACGACAAATGAGTGGAAAAAAGGCTGCAATCACCTTAATAGGGATTATACTTTTAGCCAGTTTATTAGTTGTAATAGCAATTAAATTATTTTTTGTAACATATGAACCAAAACAGACAGAAAATCAAGCAGAGGCTGCGGTTTTATTAGCGCCGAATTTTGAACATCAATATAAAAGTTGAATATTAAAAAAGCTAAAGAAGCAATGTTAACTTCTTTAGCCTTTTTAGTTTATATTGTGAAAACTAGAAGAATAAGCTCAAAATAAAGTATATAATAGCAGCCATTAGTGCTGAAATTGGCATTGTAATAATCCAAGTCATGACAATTTTACGAGCAACGCCCCATTTAACGCCTTTAACACGTTGAGCAGATCCTACCCCCATAATTGCGGATGAAATAACATGAGTTGTTGAAACTGGTAAATGGATTAATGTAGCACCAAAAATAACTGAAGCCGATGCTAAGTCTGCTGCTGCTCCGTTTACTGGACGGATTTTCATAATTTTACCGCCGACAGTTTTAATAATTTTATATCCACCCATAGAAGTACCAAGACCCATCGCAATTGCACAGGCGATTCGAACCCATTCTCTTACTTCATCACCTGTTTGCAACCCTGCTGCAATTAAAGCCATTGTAATAATACCCATTGCCTTTTGAGCATCATTAGTACCGTGTGTAAAAGCTTGTAATGCTGCTGTGAAAACTTGCAATGTTCTAAATCCTTTATTTGTTCGATAAAGATTTAAATTTTTGAATATCCCTTTGAAAATGGACATGTACAAAAATCCTATTGCCAATGCAATAAACGGTGATGCAACTAAACCAATTAAAATATTTGTGAAACCACTATAGTTTAAAATATTAAATCCAGCAGCGGCAATTGCTGCACCTGCAATTGAACCGATTAATGTATGAGACGAACTTGATGGAATACCGTAATACCAAGTAAGTAAGTTCCAAGTAATCGCTGAAATTAATGCCGCTAAAATAACGATTGTTCCCGTTGTATCATTAGGTCCAGCGTTTAATGCAAAAGGATCGACAATGTCTTTTGCAATAGCCTTCGCAACTCCGACAAATGTAATTGCTCCTAGAAAGTTCATGACAGCTGCCATTAACACAGCAACTCGAGGTGGCAATGCACGTGTTGAGACGGACGTAGCGATTGCATTTGCTGTATCATGGAAACCGTTAATAAAGTCGAAACCTAGAGCAAAAATTACGACTAATATTGTAATAAATAATATAGTATCCATTTAAAAATCTCCTGATCTTATGCGTTACGCATAATAATTGTTTCTAATGTATTTGCTACATCTTGACATGAGTCAGCAATTTCCTCAAGTTGATCATAAATGTCTCTCATTTTAATTAAACGAATTGGATCTTTTTCTTTTAAAAACAATTGTTTAATTGATGAACGGGAAATTTCATCGCATTCGCGTTCATAATCTTTAATAAGAATAATGTGTTTACGCATTGCAAGTAAATTCTTTTTATTTAATAAATCAGTTGCTGAGACAATTTCATCAGCACTTTTTGAAATGAAATCTAAAAATTTACGCATTGATTCATCTATTTCTGTAAAAGAGAACATTTCAAAGTGTGCGAAACAATGCTCAGCTCCATCTAAAACGTCATCCATTTTGTTTGCTAACGCTAAAATATCTTCACGTTCAATTGGTGTCATGAAAGATTTATTTAGCATAACGATTAATTCATGAATTAATTTATCTCCATCAGTTTCATATTTCTTCATCTTTACGCTAAGTTCTTTTAAGTCTGCAATTGATTCTATGCGGAAGTCTCTAGCGTAATGAACAGCCTCTCTCATATTTTCTGCTATCTTATGTAAAGATAGGAAAAAAGGATCTGATTTTTTCGAACTAAACATGGAATTGCCCCCTGATATACGTGTGATTTTAACTAGAATAAAAACTGAAACCTAAAATATCATAACAAAATATTTAAAAAATCTACATATAAAATCGCTTGTTTTAAACAAAATTTACACTGCTGTAATATACATACAATTCAAAAAATAGAGTCCAAAAAATGAAAAAGACAAATACATAAAAGGTTGATGCACCTAATTTATATATTTGCCTAATAATTTTTATTTATGATGGAATTTAGCTTAGAAAAATTCTCGAAGTTCATTTTGTAAAAACGGTTTTGCAGATAAAAAGTCTATAAATGCATCGTAACGTTTTCTCTGTTCGTAAGAAGGTTTTTTACCTGTAAAATATGCTCGTATTAAAATGTTTTTTGGAGTATGTTCTATGTCTATAAATTCAAGTAACTGGGTATCATAACCAACTAGCGATAGTATTTCAGCACGAATAGAGTCTGTAGCAAGAGAAGCGAAACGTTCTTTTATTAAACCGTGTTGTGTCATAATTTCAAGGGTAGGTGAATTAAGCTGGCGATTTAATTCATGTTGACAGCACGGTACACTTAATATTACTTTTGCACCCCATTTTACGGCACGTGCTAAAGCCATATCTGTTGCCACGTCACAAGCATGTAAAGTAACAACCATATCGACTGAAGTTTCATCATTGTAGTCATTTATATCTCCGACCAAAAACTCAAGCTGATCATAATGTAAATCTTGTGCAATACGATTGCATTCATCGATTACTTCTTTTTTTAAATCAAGTCCGGTAACAAGTATATCTAATCCTTTCTCCACTTTTAAATAATGGTAAAGAGCAAAGGTTAAGTAAGATTTACCAGAACCAAAATCTAAAATTCGGATTTGCTTATTTTTTGGCAAATAAGTTAATGAATCATTGATAAATTCGACAAAACGATTAATTTGTCGGAATTTATCGTATTTCTGTTTTTTTACTTTGCCATCCTCTGTTTGAACACCGAGGCGGATTAAAAATGGATAAGGTGTCGATTCATCTAATAAATATTGTTTTTTTCGATTGTGAGATAAGTCAATCTGCTTAGATGATGTTGTTTGTTCATCTTTCCAAAGTACTTTATTTTTTTTGGACAATTGTATTTGAATGATTTCGTTTTTAAATTGTGCATGGATTTGTCGGAACTGTTGTAATAACAGTTCAAATATATTAGAAAATTTTTCTAATAAAACATTTTCGTGTTTTAAAATTCGTTCATATTGATATTCAATTTGAATATGATAAATGCCTTTTAATTCAATTGGTTTTAATTTTACTCTTTTAAGTTCATTTGATTTTTGGCGGGGTTGACTAATTGTAGCATTTATTAATTCTTTATTTTCTAAACGTTTTAAAAATTCAAACTTCATTTGCTCGTAGTCCATATTAATCAGCCTTCTTATAATTTTTTAATGAAAATAGTTTAACATAGGAGGTGTAGAAAGTGTAATAGTAGCAATAATAGAAGTAATATTTTTAGTTTAAAAAAGTATACTAAAATTGAATTTTAAAAAAATTCTTGAACACAAAATGTTTATTATATGTTAAATTATTTGTATGACATAGTGTACTGGAATATGATATGATTCTACTGTTTTCGACACTATTTTCAACAAGTAAAATTTTATTACATCAGGGGGAGAGAAAATGTCAGATCATGCATTTCAATTATTAGCGATTTTTCTTTATATGCTTGCAATGGTCATTATTGGATGGTATGCATATAAAAGAACAAGTAATTTAAATGACTATATGTTAGGCGGTCGTGATCTAGGGCCTGCTGTTACAGCGTTAAGTGCTGGTGCTGCAGATATGTCAGGTTGGTTATTAATGGGCTTACCTGGAGCAATTTATGCGGCAGGTATGGTTGAAGCTTGGATTGCCATCGGTTTAACTATTGGAGCTTGGTTAAACTGGCTTCTAGTTGCACCACGTTTACGTGTATACACACAAGTTTCAAAAGATTCAATAACAATTCCGAGTTTTTTAGATAACCGTCTTCGTGACAATACAAAATTAATTCGTATTGCATCAGGGATTATCATTTTAGTATTCTTCACATTCTATGTATCATCAGGGATGGTATCAGGTGGTAAATTCTTTGTAAGTTCATTTGGATTTGATTATCACACTGGATTGATTGTAGTATCGCTTGTTACTGTTGGTTACACATTATTTGGTGGATTCTTAGCAGTTAGTTACACAGACTTTATACAAGGTTTAATTATGTTCTTGGCGTTAGTTTTAGTACCGATCATTGGAGTATTCTTTACTGGTGGTCTAGGTGATATGATTAACTCTATTCAGGCTGTTAACCCAGAACAATTAAATTTATTTGCTTCAACAGCAACAGCTGCTGGTATTATTTCATCAGTTGCTTGGGGTCTTGGCTACTTTGGACAACCTCATATTATTGTTCGTTTTATGGCGATAAAATCTGTTGCTGAAACGAAACAAGCTCGTCGTATTGGTATTGGTTGGATGATTTTAAGTTTAGTTGGAGCAATGTGTACTGCACTTGTAGGTTTAGCTTACTTCCAACAAAATGGACAAGTTCTTGAAGATCCGGAAACAGTATTTATCGTAATGGGTCAAATTTTATTCCACCCATTCATTGCCGGAATTATGTTAGCGGCTATTTTAGCTGCAGTTATGAGTACAATTTCTTCTCAATTAATCGTAACATCTTCTGCATTGATTGAAGATATTTACAAAGCTTTATTTAAAAAGGATGCTTCAGATAAACATTATGTATTGGCAGGACGTATAGCAGTATTTGTTGTATCAATCGTCGCTGCAATTTTAGGCTGGAATCCAGATAGTTCTATTTTAGATCTAGTTGGATTTGCTTGGGCTGGTTTTGGTGCAGCGTTTGGACCAGTTATCTTACTTGCTTTATATTGGAGAAAGTTAACAAACATGGGTGCACTATTAGGTATGGTTGTAGGTGCAGTTGTAGCATTCGTTTGGGGTAAAGTACCAGCGTTAAGCGGTATGTTATATGAAATTGTACCTGGGTTTATCGCATGTTTAGTCGTAGCAGTTGTAGTAAGTTTAATTACTTACAAACAAAACGCAGAAATCGAAGCAGAGTTTGATAAAACATTAGAGCTTTTAAATAATGAAAAAGAATAATTATTTTATTTAATTTTGGACCTACAACTATATAGTTGTGGGTCTTTTATTATATAAAAAAGGATATAATGTATGATACGATTGCAGAAAATACCCTATTTTTTAATCGGGGAGGAATTTTGATGAATAAAATGAAGGAAATTGAAACGATAATCGAAAGAGGAATATTAGTTGGCGTTAATTTGAACGACGATAATTTTGAATATTCTATGGAAGAACTTGCTAATTTAACTCAGGCGTTGGAAGTTGAAGTTATAGGAACTGTGACACAAAATATTAGAACGTATTAATCCCTCCCATTATGTTGGGACAGGTAAAATTGAAGAAATAAAACATTTTATTGATGAAGTAGACGCAAATCTAGTTATTTTTAATGATGAGCTTTCTCCCTCTCAAATTCGTAATTTAGAGCATGATTTAGAATGCAAAGTAATTGATCGTACAATGTTGATATTAGATATTTTTGATCGTCGTGCAAAAACACGTGAGGCACAAATGCAGGTAGAACTAGCTCAGCTTCAATATATGCTGCCGAGGTTAGTAGGGCTTCATGCATCACTTTCTAGACAAGGTGGAGGCACAGGTGGAGGCTTTAGAAACCGTGGCGCCGGTGAAACAAAGCTAGAGCTTGATAGACGTAAAATTGAGGATCAAATCGCTAAACTCCGAAAAGATTTGGAAAGTGTAAAGGAGCAACGGGAAACACAAAGAAAAAAACGTCGTAAAAATGAAATTCCAGTTGTATCTCTTGTTGGTTACACAAATGCGGGCAAATCAACGATTATGAATCGACTGCTTAAAAAATTAGGACAAGAAGAAAGTAAGCAGGTTTTTGAGAAAGATATGCTTTTCGCCACACTTGATACTTCTGTTCGAAGTATTGAACTTCCTGATAAAAAGTCATTTCTTTTAACAGATACCGTTGGATTTGTTAGTAAATTACCTCATCATTTGGTGAAAGCATTTCGTTCAACATTAGAAGAAGCTCGGGATGCAGATTTATTATTACATGTCGTTGATGTCTCTAATGAAGAGTATCGTTTTATGATGGAGGTAACAAATAAAACTTTAAAGGATGTTGGTGTAGAAGATATTCCAACTGTTTATGTTTACAATAAATCTGATATAGCAGATATTAAATATCCTTTAGTTAGTGGTGATAATATTTGGATTTCTGCTCAAGAGGGAATAGGATTAGATGAATTAATTCAAATAATTCGTCAGCATATTTTCTCAAATTATGTAACTTGTGAAATGTTGATACCATTCGATAAAGGGGATATTGTTTCTTATTTAAATGCCAATGCTTTAGTGAAAGAAACAGATTATGATGAACATGGCACAAAGGTTACAATAGAATTAAAAGAATCTGATATGAAAAAATATGAACAATATGTTATAAAATAATTAAAGTAGGTAACGATGATAAGGTCGTTACCTATTTTTTTGTATGAAAAAACAATTTAAATTATTTCTAAATAATAATGAATATTCATAATTGATAAGAGAAAGCGAAAAAATGAAAGAATTTATAGAAGATATTGAAATTTCGAACTTTTTTATAATATATTGAAAAAACTTTCAAAATACTATATTGTAATAAAACAGTTGTCTGACAACTGAGAGTTCCTGCACTGAATTGTCAGAAAAAACGAACATTTAATAAACGGAAGAGGGTATTTTGATGTATAGCAAAGAAGAAATAGTCAAATCCGTTCCTCAAAAGGGCTTCTTTGGACACCCAAAAGGATTATTTACATTATTCTTTACTGAGTTCTGGGAACGATTTTCTTACTACGGAATGCGCGCCATTCTTATTTTCTATATGTATTATGAGCTACATGAAGGCGGCTTAGGATTAGACCGTGGAACAGCCAACTCTATTATGGCCATGTATGGTTCATTAGTATATATGTCAGGTGTTATTGGTGGATGGTTTGCAGACCGAGTATGGGGAACTCGTAAGACCGTATTTTACGGTGGAATATTAATTATGATTGGTCACATAATATTAGCATTACCGTTAGGCTTTGTAGGTCTGTTAATATCAATGTTATTTATCATAATTGGGACAGGCTTATTGAAATCTAATGTTTCAACAATCGTCGGAGATATGTATGACGAAAAAGATAACCGTCGTGATTCTGGTTTCAGCATATTCTATATGGGTATCAACATGGGTGCATTCATTGCTCCATTTATCGTTGGAACAATTGGTGAAACAGTAAACTTCCATTTAGGATTTGGTATCGCAGCTATTGGTATGTTTATTGGTTTAATCGTGTTCTATGTAACACAAAAGAAAAATCTTGGACTAGTAGGTCAAGAGATTCCAAATCCAATGAACGTGAGCGAGAAAAAGAAAGCGCTTCGAAATTTCACAATTGGAATTATTGCAATATTGGTAATTGGTGGTATTCTTTATGCTACTGGAAATCTAACAATGGCTGTGTTTAGTTTAATTATTACAACACTTGGTATTTTAATTCCTACAATATTCTTTATTGTTATGTACCGTAGCCCTAAAACAAATAAAGATGAAAAATCACGTTTATTAGCTTATATCCCATTATTTATTGCAGCGGTAATGTTCTGGGCGATTCAAGAACAAGGTGCAACAATTTTAGCTACTTATGCTGATACACGTACAGATTTAACGGTTGGAGGCTTTGAACTTCAAGCATCTTGGTTCCAATCTTTAAATCCATTATTCATCATTATTTTTGCACCAGTCTTTGCGTGGTTATGGTTACGTCTAGGGGATAAACAACCATCAACACCTAAGAAGTTTGCCATTTCATTATTCTTTGCTGGTTTATCATTCTTAGTAATGATTATCCCAGCTAAAATGTCAGGTGGAACAGAGCTTGTAAGTCCTTGGTGGTTAGTTCTATCATTCTTCCTAGTTGTAGTAGGGGAGTTATTACTATCTCCAGTTGGATTGTCAGCAACTACAAAACTTGCTCCAGCGGCGTTTGCAGCCCAAACAATGTCACTATGGTTCTTAACTAGTGCGGCTGCCCAAGCTATCAATGCACAGCTTGTACTTATTTATGAAGCAGTATCAGAAATTACGTACTTTGGTGCACTTGGAGTTATGTCAATTATTCTAGGTGTTGTTTTACTAGTGTTAACTCCAATTATTTCAAAGGCAATGCGTGGAGTAAATTAATATCAAATATCGGTCCTTTTGTTGTAGAAGTGGGTATCTCATATATGTATGAGTACCCACTTTTCTAGTATATATGGATTATTTGGGGATAGATAGAAAAAATTACAAATTACTCATTATCCTTTCGCGAAAAAATGTTACCCTAAATTTGTACCAATAATTTGAAAGGATAGGATAATTATGAAAAAGGTAGTCATGCTATGTTTAGTAAGTTTATTAGTGCTAGCCTTATCGGCATGTAATAGTACTGCTGAGCCAACATCAGGAGAAGAGGGAAAAGAAGTTAGTAACAAAAGTGAGCTAACTTTACAAGAAGTTTATGAAAAGGCAATAGAACGCCAAAACACATTGGAAAGTGTTAGTGCAGATATTAAAATGAACCAAAGAATGGAGTTGAATGATGGTACTGAAGCTTATGAAATGGGTTCAACAGCTGACATGACAATGGATATGGTTAGCGAACCGCTAGCTATGTATATAGATGGAGCAATGACAATGGCAGATCCTGCGACGGGAGAAAGTATGAACGTTGATATGGAAATGTACATGTCTGAGGATGGGTTTTTCATGCAAGATCCTGAAACGAAGCAGTGGATGAAGCTTCCATCTGAACAATTTGATGCAATTGCCGGACAAACTGTAAATCAAGTGAACGCGTCCGAACAGTTAAAACAGTTTGAATCATTTATTGAAGATTTTACATTTGAACAAACTGAAACAGAATATGTATTAAAACTAAATGCAGCTACTGAAAAGTTTAGTAAATTTATTTTAGAACAAATGCAAGTAACGGAAATGATGGGTGTGACTGAAGAAGAACAAAAAATCATTGAGAATATGAAATTCGATAATATTAATTATGTAATTAAAATTGATAAAGAAACATTTGATATTCATGCGATGGATACAATTTTTGATATTACAATTGACGCTGATGGGAATTCTATGAAGATTGCAACAGATGCAAAAATTGTGTTCAACAACTTCAATGAAGTAGAAGCCATTAAAATACCACAAGAAGTAATTGATCAAGCTGTAGAAGTTCAATACTAAATTTTTAGAACTTAATTCAAGAAATTTGAGTTAAGTTCTTTTTACTTGATATAAGGACTAATGAGGAATTCAAAATCAAGGTGTTAAGAATATATCGAAAGGAAAGACAGCACTTTTTGACCTTTAAGCTTTTACTAGCAAAACATCTTACATGAAGAACTGCATAGACATAAAAAACGTCTTTTATTCAATCGAAATAGGTAGTGACACCATAAAGTTAGAGTTATATTATGCATCTGATTGGTTAGTTTGAGTTCGGTATTGCACTAGACTTAAGATATCCAATTTTTACTTAATCCGTATGATGTTATAATAATAGATATATTCTACGATTTTTTCTTAATTTTATCGTACGACATTTACCCTTCCTCGTAATACATTTCCTGCTTTACAATCCCAATTTTTTAATATTTAAATGATTGTTATTTAGTCTGAAATAGTGATAAAAGTTCTCAATTAGTATTGGAGTAGAAAAAATTATATGCTATAATAAAATATAATGATAATCATTTTCACTATAAAATAAAATTATCGGGGATTAAAATGAAACTTTGGATTTTAATAGTAGCAGCAATCGTATTATCGAGTATTTCATTATTTCTAGGTGCTACAAACATTACACCAATGGATTTATTAGATTTCCACTCAGATGAAGCAGAAATTTTCTATATTAGTCGTATTCCTCGACTTGCTTCTATTATATTAGCAGGTGTTGGAATGAGTGTTGCTGGTTTAATTATGCAAAGTTTAAGTAGAAATAAATTTGTATCACCAACAACTGCTGGGACATTAGATGCTGCTAAACTTGGTATATTGTTTTGTATGCTTTTCTTTACAAGTGCAAGCTATATTCAGCAAATTATATTTTGTTTTGCATTTGCATTAATAGGAACAATTGTATTTATGCAAATTTTAAACCGTATTAAATTTAAAGATGCTATCTTTATTCCATTAATCGGTATTATGTACGGTAACATATTATCCGCAATTACTGTGTTTTTTGCGTATGAAGCAGATTTACTTCAAAATATCGATGCATGGCTAATTGGAGATTTCTCATTAATTATTAAAGGGCGATATGAGCTTCTTTATTTAAGTATTCCTGTATTAATTATTGCGTACATATATGCAAATCGTTTCACAGTAGCAGGTATGGGTGAAGATTTTGCAAAAAACCTTGGAGTTCATTATAAATTTGTATTGAATTTAGGGTTAGTGCTCGTAGCATTAATTTCCACTACAGTTGTTTTAACCGTAGGGATTATTCCTTTTTTAGGATTGATTGTGCCGAATCTTGTTTCTATATTTAAAGGTGATAATTTAGCAAAGACGCTGCCACATACTGCTGTATTAGGTGTTGTTTTCTTATTAGCGTGTGATATTATTGGTCGAATTATTATTTATCCATATGAGATTCCAATTAGTTTAACAGTCGGGGTAATAGGCAGTGCAATCTTCTTAATCATGCTGTTTAGGGGGAGAGCATATGCGAAATAGTACAAAATTAATTATATTAGCTTCTATTGCAATAGCATGTATTTTACTTTATGCCTTTTATGACATAAAAGGTGGCTTTAGCTATGCATTTCCAAGAAGGCTTATTAAAATATTTGCGATGTCAATTACGGGTGTTGCAATAGCATATTCAACAGTTGTTTTTCAAACAATTACCCATAATCGAATTTTAACTCCGTCTGTGATGGGATTAGATTCAATGTATCAAGTAGTACAAACATGTATCTATTTCTTCCTAGGTTCAACTTCATTTTTAGTTATTAATAAATATGTAAACTTTACAATTTCTATTGTATTGATGGTATTGTTTGCATTAATTTTATACCGTTTCTTATTTAGAGCAGATAAGTATCCGATTTATTTCTTATTACTTGTAGGGATGGTTCTTGGGACACTGCTAGGTAGCGCTACAACATTTTTACAAGTTTTAATCGATCCAAATGAATATTTAAATTTACAGAGTAAGCTGTTTGCAAGTTTTTCAAAAGTAAACGCAGATTTAGTATGGATAGCATTTGCAATTTTAATAGTGGCCTTTATATATGGCTTTAAAATTATGCGTCAGTTAGATGTTATGTCATTAGGAAGAGATAATGCAATTAATCTTGGTGTGAATTATGACAAGCTTGTTATGAATATCCTTGTATTGTCTGCAATTTTAATTGCAACTTCAACTGCACTTGTCGGTCCGATAACGTTTTTGGGGCTTATTGTTGCCAATTTATCTTATCAATTTTTAACAACATACAAGCATTCGATATTAATTGCCGGTGCAAGTTTAATAAGTATTATTGCTTTAGTTGGTGGCCAGTTTATTGTTGAACATATTTTTGAATTAACGACAACTTTAAGTGTCATCATTAACTTTATTGGTGGAATCTATTTTATTTACTTATTATTAAGGGAAAGTAGGGCTGCAGGATGATTCAAGTAAAAGAATTAACTAAATTCTTTGGAAAGAAAGCAGTAGTTGATAATGTATCTGTTACTATTGAAACTGGTAAAATTACATCTTTTATAGGTCCTAATGGTGCGGGGAAATCAACACTACTTTCAATGGTTAGTCGTTTATTAAATGCAGATACAGGAGAAGTATTATTAGATACAAATGATGTTCGTCGTATTAAATCTGATGAATTTGCAAAGCGAGTATCCATATTAAAGCAATCGAATTTTATGAATGTTCGATTGACGATACGTGAACTTGTTTCTTTCGGTCGCTATCCTTATTCAAAAGGCCGTTTATCAAATGATGATATAAAATTTGTTGATCAAGCACTTGAATACATGAATCTAACAGATATTCAGCATAACTATTTAGATGAATTATCAGGCGGTCAACGTCAACGTTCATTTATAGCAATGGTTATTGCACAGGATACTGATTATGTATTACTGGACGAACCGTTAAATAATTTAGATATGAAGCATTCCGTTCAAATTATGAAGATTTTGCGTAAGCTTGTAGACGAACTCGGTAAAACGGTTGTCATTGTTCTTCACGATATTAATTTTGCTTCTGTTTATTCTGATCGTATTGTTGCTTTAAAAGATGGCCGAGTAATTAAAGAAGGGCCTACAGATGAGATTATAAATTCTCATGCTTTAAAGCAAATTTACGATATGGATATCCCTGTGCAAGAACAGAATGGATGTCGTATTTGCGTCTATTTTAATTCGCATTCTTAAAATAAAATGATTTGGGAAAGCAGCATTGTTTTTCTAAATCATTTCTTTTTGAGAAAATTGTACAAAATATTAAAAAAGTAATTGACGAATGAAATAACAATGATATAATTTCAATTAGTTGATAATGATTATCAATATCAATAAGGAATAGGGGAGGAAACATAATGAAAAATTGGAAGTTATTAATAGTTGTTATAGCTATGCTTCTTTTAGTTTTAACAGCTTGTGGTTCTAAAGAAGAAGTAAGTGAGGAAGCAAACAATTCAGCTGAAACGACAACAGAAACTGAAACAGCTACAGAAGAAGCTTCAGCATTCCCAGTAACAATTAAATCTACTGTTGAAGGCTATGAAGATGTAACTTTCGAAAAAGCTCCAGAAAAAATTGTTGTATTTGACTATGGATTCCTTGATACATTAGATGCATTAGGTGTTGATGTAATGGCAGTTGCAAAAGGTAACTTCCCAGAGCATTTAACTAAATATGCTGATGATAAATATTTAAACGCTGGTGGTTTAAAAGAGCCATTACTTGAAGATATCGCTGCAATGGAACCGGATGCAATTTTCATCTCAGGTCGTCAAGGTGACTTCTATGATCAATTAAGTGAAATTGCACCAACTGTTTTCGTTGGAACAGATTCATCAAACTACTATGAATCATTTAAAGCATCAGTAAATATTGCAGCTCAATTATTCGATAAACAAGAAGAAGCTGATGCAAAATTAGCTGAAATTGAAAAAGCTTTAGAAGAAGTGAAAGCAGTTGCTGCTAATAATGGAAAAGCTTTAGTAACTCTTTATAATGAAACATTATCTGCATATGGACCTGGAGATGGTTCACGTTATGGGCATGTTCACAGTGTTTACGGATTTGCTCCAGCAGATGAAACACTTGAAAATTCTACACATGGTGCAAAATTAAGCTATGAACAAGTTTTAGAAATTAATCCAGATGTATTATTCGTAATTGACCGTGTAGCTGCAACAGGTGGAGAATCAAACATTAAAGAAGCAATCGAAAACGATATTATTAACAAAACAACTGCTGCTCAAAATGGTAAAATTGTATACTTAGACGGTGCTCTTTGGTACTTATCAGGTGGCGGTTTACAATCTGAATTATTAAAAATTCAAGAAATTATTGAGGAATTACAATAATAATTAAAATAAAAGCCGTCCAAGAATAGGACGGCTTTTTCTCTAGGAGGATACGGATGTTTGTACAAATTAAGAGAATTGTAGTCACAGAAGGAAATTCTGATAAGATTATCGCACGTTTCGGAGCGAAAAAAGATGGCCCATCTTTATTAGAACAACAACCTGGATTTATTGATAAGCAAGTACTAGTAAAGAAAGTAAGACGTGGTGATGAAGAGGTTCTTATCCTAATACGTTGGGAATCAGAGGAAGCGTGGAAGGAATGGGAGAAGCATCCTGATCATATAGCCGGTCATAAAGCGAATGCAGGAAAGCCTAAACCTGAATATGTAGTAGAGTCAAGCCAAGATGTATATAACGTTATTTAATTAATCCCGATAAATATCGGGATTTTTTTATTTTTGTGCATATTATATATGGTAAAATGTAAATAGCTTACTATTTTATTCCAAGGTGGATTGACAATGAGAAAGTGGAGAATCCTTCTTTCGATTATTACTTTGATTATTTTTGTAGTATTGTTATTTACTTATGAAAAAACACCGATAGTGAAGTTAGATAAAACAATGACTGAACTTTTAGCAGGTAATGAGTTTATTGCCGCATTTCATTATATTGGTGATACAAATACAATTATAATTGTTTCGTTAATTATGTTAGTTTTATTGTGGCTAAAAGAAAGAAATTATCGAGGAATGCTGTTTGTATTGTTGACAGTTGGAGCAGGTAGAATTTTAAATCAATTAATAAAGAATTGGAAAGACCGACCGAGACCTGAAATTGTAGATCAGTTAACGACTTTTAGCTTTCCATCAGGCTATGCGATGCTTTCGTTGTTATATTTATTTACAATAGCCTATTTATTATCTGAAGCTATATCTAGTAAAACGACAAAGCTTATCATATGGACATTAGCCAGTATACTTCCATTGTTTATTGGGCTTTCAAGAATTGCTGATAGTAGTCATTTTACATCCGATGTAATTGCAGGCTGGTGCTTGGGGTATACTTGGTTTGTACTATGTGTAATTTGGTATGAGAGAAAAAATGTAAAGCAGCCTAATATCGGAGTATAAATTTTATGATAATCACCTATTTTTACTAAGAATATCAAAAAATCTAAAGCCTTATTACATATGTAATAAGGCTTTTAATTTACCCAGAAATGAATATAAACGTTAAGGTATGAATAAGTGAACCACCATAAACAAAGAAGCGTATTATGAAATGTTATATAGTATCTTTCTTTTAATTATAAATGTTTACCTTGTGCATAAGATGTAACTAAAGCAAAAAAGTTGCACAAAGGAAACTTTTGAATATATAATACTAGTATAAAATAAAGAGAGGATTAGGATACTAAATGGAAGGTAATGTCATTTTAGCTTTAAGTTTAACTTTATTTGCTGGCTTGGCAACTGGTGTAGGTTCTTTAATTGCATTTTTTACATCTAGAACAAATAAAAAGTTCTTATCCGTTGCATTGGGCTTTTCAGCAGGGGTCATGATTTATGTCTCATTGGTAGAAATCTTTGTAAAAGCAAAAGATTCCTTAACAGCCGCATTAGGTGAAACAGAAGGCTATTGGATGACAGTTGTAGGATTTTTTGCAGGGATAATATTTATTGCACTTATTGACCGTTTTATTCCGAAAAAAAATAATCCTCATGAAGTGAAAACTGTTGAGGACGTACATGCAGCAGAACTAAATGCAAAAGCAGTTGATGATAAATTAATGAAGATGGGTTTATTTACTGCTTTAGCAATCGGTATTCATAACTTTCCAGAAGGTATTGCAACATTTATGTCTGCAATCCAAGATCCGAACGTTGGGATTGCAATTGCGATTGCAGTAGCCATTCATAATATCCCAGAAGGAATTGCAGTGGCAGTACCAATTTATTTTGCAACGGGTAATCGTAAAAAAGCTTTTAAATTGTCATTCATTTCAGGTTTAGCTGAACCAGTTGGAGCAATCGTAGCATTTTTAATATTAATGCCGTTTTTAAATGATGTTATGTTTGGTGTTATATTTGCTGCTGTTGCGGGTATTATGGTATTTATCTCATTAGATGAACTGTTGCCAGCTGCAAAAAAATACGATGAAACACATCTTTCCATCTATGGACTCGTAGGTGGGATGGCCGTGATGGCAATTAGTTTATTGTTATTAGCATAAAAAAGAGGCTGGGACATAAGTGAATTTTTTTAACAAATTTGCTTGTAACAATAATAAGAATTGGACATTTTGAAAATTGATTGGAGTGAAGGGGCGACTCCTGCGGGAACAGCCCGTTACTCGAGACCCCGCAGGAGCGTAGAGAAGAGGAGGCTTGAGCCGGGCCCGCGGAAAGCGTCCCCGGAACGGAAATCAATTTTCTCAATATCAAATAAACACCATTTTTCTTATAAAGAAAAATGGTGTTTATTTGTTTTGTCCCAGCCTCTTATTTTTTCAAGGAAATATTTGCTTAATTGGATCCTCGCCGCAATTTATCTTTACTGGAAGCAAAGGTCGGGAAAAATAATGAAAGATATACAAGAAGTTTGTAAACTATAGTTAAGAGGACGTTCTTTTTTATTTGTACTTATTTTATGAAGCAGTGGTAGCATTTTCAGAAGCGACTGTAAAATGTGCATTTTCATGCCTAGGATTTTCAATTTCGTCTAATACTGCTACAGCATAATCTGCATAGCTTACATAACTTAAATGTTGGGAATTTAAAAGCAAACGATCCTTACCTAAAATGTAGTGACCAGTTCTAGGACCATCTGAATCGAATAATGGGGAAGGACTTAAAAATGTCCAACGTATAGTAGAGTTTTGTAAATCAATAAGATTTTGTAATTGTTGATGAGCAATTAATTTATACTCTTTTGGAAATTCTGGAAGTTCTAATAAACGGATTTTATACCCATTATCCATAAAAAGGCTTCCTGCACCACCCACTACAAATAACTTTGTTTCACTATTTTTTAATAATGAAATTAAAAAACGGCCAACTTTTACATGTAGGAGTTCTTCCCCGGGGAAAGCTCCAAATGCATTTATAAGTACATCAAATTGCGTTACATCTTCTTTTGTTAATTCGAATATCTCCTTCTCTAGAACATTAATTTTCATGTTTGATAATACATTTTTATTCCTGGAAATTGCTGTAATATCATGATTCCGCATCTTTGCTTCATTTAATATATTACTACCGACTTTTCCAGTTGCTCCAATAATGCCGATTTTCAATTTGAATTACTCCTTTCCAATGATTTAATAAACCATTAATTAATACTGTTACTAACACCAAAAGGACTAGTAATCCTGAAAATCAGGTATATTGGCATCTTATATTATACGAATATAGAGAGTATTTGAAAATAAATGTTAAAAAAAGATGCCCAATGATTCAATATATGATTCATTAGGCATTTATATTATTTTATTGTCCCATTTCCTTGAAGGACAACACCATTTTCTATTTCAGTTACAATTACACCTTGTTGATCGGCTCTTGTTAATAATATTTCATGTGTAGGGAATTGTTTTCTTACTTTAGAGATAAACTGTTCCCCGATATCAGTCGGGATGATGGATATGACAGTTGGACCTGCTCCGCTAAGGGCAGTACCATAGGCTCCAGATTTTCGAGCAGCATTATGAATTTCATCAAAATAAGGAATTAGTTTTGCTCTGAATGGTTCATGAAATAAATCTGATTCCATATAACGACCGATTCGTTCATAATCCTTTAAAATTAATGAAGCTGCTAACATATTAGCATTGGCGCTTGCATTTACTGCGTATCCTCGGTCATATTGATTTGGCAATACTTTGCGTGCTTCTTCCGTTTTTAATTCAACATTAGGTATGAAGACTACAAAGGAAGCATCTAAATCTTGTATATGAATTGTATCAACAACACCGTTATCGTCCATTGCAGAAATCGTTAAACCACCTAGAACAGAAGCAGAAGCATTATCAGGATGTCCCTCAATTTGAGAAGAAATATTTAACTTATCTTGTGTAGTTAGATTTAAATCACAAACGAGATTTGCCAATTCAATTGCAGCAACAATTGCCGCTGCACTACTTCCTAAACCTCGAGCAAAAGGTAATTCACTTACCATTTCGATTCGACAAGGTGGTAATTCTTTGTTAAATCGTTCTGCCGTTTCTTTAGCAATATTGTATATTAAATGTTCTTCTAGTTCGAACTCTTTTGGAAGATGGTCAGATAAATGAATAATTTCCCACTTGTCTGCCAGAGACACTGTTAAATTTAAATATAAGGACAAACTAAGCCCAATGGAATCAAACCCAGGTCCTAAGTTAGCAGTGCTCCCAGGAACAGTGATTTGCCATTTTTTACTCATAGTATTCCCTCGATATATTGACGGATTTCTTCTTCGTCATTTTTAAGTGATACTAAGTCGACTTTTGAAACGTTCATTGCTGTATCAGGGTCTTTTAATCCGTTACCAGTAAAGATAGTTACAACCCAACTACCTTTTACAATTTTGCCATTGTTTACAGATTTAATTACACCAGCAAGTGAAGCTGCAGAACCTGGTTCAACAAAAATACCTTCAGAGCGAGCTATTAATTGGTAGGCTGCTAAAATTTCATCATCTGTTACAGAGTCGATAATACCTTGTGATTCATCACGTGCCGCTTCTGCCAATTTCCAACTTGCAGGGTTACCGATACGAATTGCTGTTGCTACTGTTTCAGGGTTCGCAATAGGCTCACCTTTAACTATTGCAGCAGCACCCTCTGCTTCAAATCCATACATTTTTGGAAGACCAGAATTTTTCGCTTCGTTATATTCTTTGAAGCCTTTCCAGTAAGCAGTGATATTTCCCGCGTTACCAACAGGGATACATAAATAGTCAGGTGCTTGTCCTAAGCTATCTACTATTTCAAAGGCAGCAGTTTTTTGTCCTTCAATTCGGTACGGGTTTACAGAATTAACAAGTTTAACAGGGGTTGTCTCGCTTACTTGACGTACAATTGCTAATGCATCGTCAAAGTTGCCGTCAATTTCGATAATTTTTGCTCCATACATACATGCTTGAGCTAGTTTACCAAGTGCAACTTTTCCTTTTGGGATTACAACGATTGATTGGATGCCAGCACGTGCAGCATATGCTGAAGCCGCAGCAGATGTATTACCAGTAGAAGCACAGATAACGCATTTTGCTCCATCTTCAATTGCTTTTGCAACAGCGAACACCATACCACGATCTTTAAAAGATCCAGTTGGGTTTGCACCTTCGATTTTTCCGTATAATTCAATGCCTAATTCCTTAGACAAATTTACTAAGTGAATAAGAGGAGTATTGCCTTCATTTAATGTTAATGCAGGTGTGCTTTCAGTAACGGGTAAAAATTCTTTATATTCTTCAATAAGACCTTTCCACATAGCGTACATTCTCCTTTTGTTCTCACTAGATGAACAGTTGTTTGTATATAAGAGACATTTTAACGCAAGATAGAGGTACATTTCAATAGGAAATAATAAATTAACAAATTCATTATATGGCCAATTTTTCCTTGTAACTTGATTAAAACATAGGTATTGTTAATTGTGTAAATTCAAATGTAAAGACAGGTGAATCTAATATGAATATGAAGAAGGACGTTGCACCAATCTCTCGAAATAAATTACTAGGGGTTGCGGGAGTAGGTTGGATGTTCGACGCAATGGACGTTGGAATATTATCCTTCGTAATAGCAGCTCTAGCAGCTGATTGGGGATTAAATTCTACACAAATGGGTTGGATAGGAAGTATTAACTCAATTGGGATGGCAGTTGGTGCCTTTATATTTGGTATTTTTGCGGATAAAATTGGGCGTAAACAGATTTTTATGTGGACTTTAATTATCTTTTCAGTTGCTAGTGGTTTGTCTGCTATTACGACCACATTCGTTGCGTTTATAATTTTACGTTTCTTTGTTGGTATGGGTCTAGGAGGAGAACTACCTGTAGCATCCACTTTAGTATCCGAAAGTGTTGAAGCAAAAGAACGTGGTCGAGTTGTTGTACTATTAGAAAGCTTTTGGGCTGCTGGCTGGCTTTTAGCGGCAATTATTTCTTATTTTGTTATACCGGCAGAGTTTTGGCCAATTGAAGGTTGGCGTGTTGCTTTAATTTTAACTGCTATTCCTGCGTTTTATGCGGTCTATATAAGACTGCATTTACCTGATTCACCTCAGTTTACTGCTAAACAAGAGGCAAAAAAACGCTCCATTATGCAAAATATAGCAGGTGTTTGGGAGAAGAAATATGCCCGTTCAACATTGATGTTATGGGTACTATGGTTTACGGTAGTGTTTTCTTACTATGGAATGTTTTTATGGTTACCTAGTGTTATGGTAGGAAAAGGGTTTGATTTAATATCAAGCTTTAAGTACGTTTTAATTATGACATTAGCACAGCTTCCGGGTTACTTTACAGCAGCATGGTTTATTGAAAAGTTTGGACGTAAATTCGTTCTTGTAACTTATTTAACTGGAACAGCTGCAAGTGCATTTGTGTTTGGAAATGCAGAAACAGTTTCAATATTACTTGTGTCAGGTATTTTACTTTCATTCTTTAACTTAGGGGCATGGGGAGCTCTTTATGCCTATACTCCGGAACAATATCCAACAGTTATTAGAGGAACAGGTGCAGGAATGGCAGCTGCAATAGGGCGTGTTGGAGGTATTTTTGGTCCTCTTTTAGTCGGGTATTTGTTAAAGGCTGAATATAATATTGGATTTATTTTTGCTATTTTCTGCGTAGCAATACTAATTGGAGTAGTAGCAGTATTATTCTTAGGTAAAGAAACGAAACAGACAGAATTGGAATAATAGAAAAAAGGGGATATCCAGAAAGAAAAAATTTCTGGATATCCCTTATTGTTTCTGTGGTACCTCGGACATTTTGTCGAATATTATCTAAAAATTCATTCTAAGATTTGACAAAATTTTGACTTTGTAATTTAGCATATTAAAGTTTTTTTCTGAAAACTCATTGTATTCAATCAATAATAATGTTAACCTAACTCATATTAAATTGTAATAATTACAAAATAAGGAGGTATTCAAAGTTAGGATGAGCATAAGAGATGATATTAAAAAGCGTTTTATCCGCTTATCTAGGGGACAGCGCAAAGTTGCTCAGTTTGTTATTGATAATCCAAACATCATAGTAACACACATAGCTTCAGATGTCGGAAAATTGATAGGAGTCAGTGAATCGACAGTTATTCGATTCTGCTATGCAATGGATTTATCTGGTTTTTGTGAATTGCAGGAAAAAATTAAAGAAGATCTAATGGAAAAGAAAGAAACAGCTGTATTAGATCATCCACTTATAACTAAAAAACATGAGCATCTTATTAGTGAAGTGATGAATCGTGATATCACAAATATATTAAGTACGATTCAGCAAGTTGATGAGGACAAGTTTGAACAAGCTATTAAGTGGATGCATGAAAAGAATTTCCTATATGTGCTAGGATTTAGACAATCTTCTCCTTCTGCAAATTTCTTCACTAGCACTTTAAGCAACTACCGTAGACATGTAAAACAAATTCAGCATGATGTTGAGAATATTGTAAATCAAATTAGTGGAATGGATGATCAATCGTTGCTAATTGTTATTGCATTAGATTCAGTACTTGAAGATGTATTAACAATTACAAAGTTATCAAAAAATAAGAATGTAAAAGTAATTGCGATTACAAATACTACTTTATCACCAATTCGTGATTATGCAGACATCATCTTCACTGTTGGTGGAAATAAACAATCTTCAGTAGATGCAATAACTGCATTACATTCCTTAATCCATGCACTAATTGAAGGAATGGTTGCACAAAATAGAAAACAATATGAAGCTTTCCAAAAATCTAATGCACAGATAGAAAGCAATTTTCTATTTATAGAAAAAGCACTTTAGTAAAACTTCGAGAGCGTATTCGTAAATTGCGGGGGCATTTACGAATGCGCTTTTTTATAAGAAAAGCGAAAGACGCTCGCTTAGCTCCAACAACATATCAAGTTCTATTTTTCTATTCAGTAACAGGTATGATAAAATAAATTCGGAATTAAGAAACATTTATAAAATAGGAGGAACTCATTTAATGAGCAAAGTATTAGTTTTCGGACACAAAAACCCTGATACAGACACAATTACATCTGCACTTGTTTATGCATATTTAAAACAACAACTTGGTGTTGGTGCAGAAGCAGTACGTTTAGGTGAAGTGAATAACGAGACAAAATTTGCATTAGAAAAGTTTGGATTCGAGGCGCCACGTTTAATTGGAAACGTTGCAAACGAAGCAAGCGAAGTAATTTTAGTAGATCATAATGAACGTCAGCAATCAGCAGATGGAATTGAAGAAGTGAAAGTTACAGAAGTAATTGATCATCACCGTATTGCAAACTTCGAAACTTCTGATCCACTTTATTATCGTGCAGAGCCAGTAGGATGTACAGCAACTATTTTAAATAAAATCTTTAAAGAAAATAATGTTGAAATTCCTTCGAACATTGCAGGATTAATGCTTTCTGCTATCGTTTCAGATACATTATTATTCAAATCTCCAACTTGCACAGAACAGGATGTACAGGCTGGACAAGAGTTAGCTGAAAAAGCTGGCGTAGATGTGAATGAATATGGTTTAGCAATGTTAAAAGCGGGTGCAGACCTTTCTGACAAATCATTAGAAGATTTACTATCATTAGATGCGAAAGAATTTACATTTGGTGATGTGAAATCAATCGTTGCGCAAGTGAATGCAGTTGATGTTAATGATGTACTAAATCGTAAAGACGAATTAGTAAGCCTATTAAACAAAAACATTGAAGAAAACGGTTTACAATTATTCTTCTTTGTTGTAACAGATATTTTAAATAACGATTCTACAGCAGTAGTTGTAGGTAGCGCGGCAGAGGCTGCAGCAAAAGCATTCGGTAAAGAATTAAACAATGACTTAGTTGATTTACCTGGAGTTGTATCACGTAAAAAGCAAATCGTTCCTGTATTAACAGAAGCGCTTTAATAAATTAGAGAGCTGTTCAGAAGGAAAATATTCTGAACAGCTCTTTTTGTTATTAAAAGGAATTTATATCTATTAAATTTATTTTTTCAACTTTAACGGATATACAGCTGGTCCCTCAATTATATTTCCATTTTTATCAAAGCGAGATCCGTGACATGGACAGTCCCAAGTTTCATCACCCTCATTCCATCTTGTTTTACATCCTAAATGTGTACATTTAGGTGCTTCTATTCTTGTAAGATAGCCACCTACCAGACTTGTTGTAACGAAACCGATATTTTTTAGGGAGTGTAAAAGATTTTTTCCAAAATTTCCTCTAGAAGGGCTATATAAAGATGTACCAGAATGAACTTCTTTTGTAATTGTACTTGAAATAATTTCTCCTGCAACGAGTGAATTTGAAAGTCCCCATTTACGATAACCTGTTGCAATATAAAGAGTTGGTTCATCATTAGTAATTTGCCCAATATATGGAATGTGATCGGGAGTATTTGGATCCTGTGCACTCCAAAAATAAGTCGGTTTAGGTAAGTCAAAATTGCCCTTTAATTCTCTTTCAAGTTCTTTATAATAATTTTTCGTGTGTTTGACAGTTCCTGCTTTATGATTATTTCCTCCATATATGAAATATGGTGTGTTGGAAACTAATGCTGTTCTTATAGTTCTTGTAGGGTTTTCCACGGATAAATATTGCCCTTTTAAAAGTTCTGAAGCTTTTGAAGCAATGAGGTAAGAGCGATCAATTGAAAGTTTAGTTGTAAGCATACCTTTGAACGATTCAATTGGATAGTGCGTACAGAGTACTAAATTTTTATAATTTATACGATAATCGCTATTTGTTTCAACTACTTTCTCATCAATAATTACCCTTGTAACACGGCAATTACTAAAAATAGATGCACCTTCTTTCAAGGCAAGTTTTGCAAAATGAATAGCAAAATTTGTTGGGTGTATTTGTGCGGTGTTTTCCATTTTTAACGCTGATGTTATTGGAATAGGTAGTTCGGTTTCTGTTGTTTCAATACCAGGTATATTAAGCTTTTTATAGGCATTCAACTCATCCTGAATCGTATTACTACCGTATTTACTTTGTGCATAAATATACGAGTCGGTTTTTTGATAAGTCTCAATTGGTACAAGCTGTAAAGCAGACTCTATTGCGCTTTTATTAGCTTTATAATAAGTTCGAACTTCATCGTCAGAAAAGTCCTTTAAAAGCTTTGAAAAAATAATGCCATGTTGAGGAGTTAATTTTCCTGTCGAATGACTTGTTGTACCATGTGCAATGGATGATTTTGCTTCAAGTAAGACAACTTGAAGGCCTTTTTTTGCGAGTAAATAAGCTGTATATATCCCAGATAAACCACCGCCTACAATACAAACATCACACTCTAAAGATTTAGATAATGTAGGTAACGACAATGTTTCAATGTCTTTAAGCCAGAGAGAGTTTTGCATAAGTGCCCCCAATTATACTCAGTTTTTAGTAAGTATTGGATAAATGTGAATACAATATTCATATGAGCATATTAATTGTGGGAAAATTATTTCACTCTTAAACTGAAGGAAGAGGAGGAATGTACTAATGAAAGTAGAAGTTTGGTCAGATTATGTTTGTCCATTTTGTTATATAGGTAAACGTCAGCTTGAGAAAGCGATAAAAGAAACAGGGTATGAAGGGCAAGTAGAGGTTGAATTAAAAAGTTTCTTACTAGATCCTAATACTCCTTTAGATACAGAAGAATCCGTTTATACCTTGTTAGCGAAAAAATTTAATACATCAGAGACTGAAGCAAAAAATATGACTCAAAGTGTTGCCGAACGTGCTAAAGAAGTAGGTCTTAAATATAACTTTGATATTATGAAAAGTGCCAATACAAATGCTGCACATCGATTAGCTAAATGGGCTGCTAAACAGGATAAAGGTTCAGAGTTCAGTGAAAGGTTGCTACAGGCTTATTTTACGGAAGGGGCAGCAATCGGTAAACATGATGTTCTGTTAGATTTAGCTGAAGAAGTGGGGCTTAATAGACAACAGGCACAAGATTTATTGAATAGCGAACAATTCGTAGCTGAGGTTGAACAAGACATTTTAGAGGCGCAAAATTTAGGTGTTCGTGGAGTACCATTTTTCGTTATAGATAATAAATATGGTATATCTGGTGCTCAGCCACAACCTTTATTTAATCAAACAATAGAAAAAGCAGCCAATGAAGCAGGACTAAAACCAAAGTTGAAAATGATTGGCGATAACGGTTCAGTATGTATTGATGATCAATGTGATTTATAGACAGATGTTTAATTAATCAGACTAAAGTCTGAGGAAAGTTTTATTGAAATAACGTTCAACTTCCTTTATAATGAACGTTAATGTCTTGAATTCAAGAATTATAATAATAAGGGAGTAGTAAACAATATGACAAACGTATTAGTAGTAAAAGCAAATAACCGCCCAGACGGTATTTCAACTAAAATGTATGAAACTTTCGTAGAGGAAGCAAAAAAAGTAGAAGGTTTAAACCTTACTACATTTGATGTATATGCAGAAGATATGCCTTATTTCGGTCAAGATCTTTTCAACGCATTTGGAAAAGTTCAAAATGGTGAGGAATTAACAGAATTAGAAGCACGTTTATTAGCTGCAAAACAAAAAGCAATGGATGCATTAACTGCTGCTGACGTTGTAGTATTTGCATTCCCACTATGGAATTTAACAATTCCTGCAGTTCTACAAACTTTTGTTGATTATGTATACTCAGTAGGCTTTATGTTTAAATACAATGCAGAAGGTCAAATGGAACAATTAATGACTGATAAAAAATATGTTGTATTAAATGCACGTGGAGGATACTATTCATCACCAGAAGCACAACCAATGGAAATGTCAGTAAACTACATTAAAAATGTATTTAGCGGTATAGCTGGTATGGAACTTCTAGAAGAAGTAATTATTGAAGGTCATAACGCTGATCAACATAAAGCAGAAGAGATTATTTCTGAAGGTTTAGAACGCGTTAAAGCTGCAGCTAAAAAATTAGCAACAGTAAATGCTTAATTAATTAAAACACCCCGACATAGCAATCATTATGTTGGGGTTGTTTTAATTTATGAACGGTTACGATCAAAACTTATAAATCGTGTTCCTTGGAAAGTGAGGAGTCCTAAATCGCCTTCCGCTAGCAAACCATATTCTGTTCCGGATAGTTGAAGTTCCATCCGGTCACCGCTTTGAACCTCAAATGTTGAGTAATACCAAGTGTGGGAATGCTCTCCTCGTACCTCCGTTCGTTTTGTAATTATTTGGGCAGGTACTGTTAAAACAGGTGCTGCATTATTCTTCACATTGTTTTTAATACCCGATATGATTCTCCAAAATATAGTCCCAAATACAATAATAGCGATTACTGCTATAAATAATGGTGCTATGCTAAACACAATATCCCCAAAAAACATGCTGTTTCCCCCTAGTATGTTGACGTAATTGTCGAAATGAATAAAATCGTAGGTTAATTCATAAAATCATTGAAGCAATAAAATTGGAAATATGTAACTATAATTGTACCGTTATAAAACAGCTTTCGACAATAGCAACAATTATAAATTCTCCCTTCAAATACGGTTACTTCTAGATTAAAGTTTCAAATAATTTACAAAGTCATGAATCACGCTGATGATTTTTTTGTAAAAAATGGAAATCTTTGTAGAAGTAATTGGAAAAGTCGAAAATAGACATAGGATTAGTTTAATTTAACGTTATGTATTACTTGTCAAAAAGCTTTAGATTATCCATACTAAGAAAGAGTATGAAGTAAGAAAGGAAATTTGCTTTTATGACAATTAAGCAATGGGCACAAGATTTAGCCAACATCGTTAATCCAAATAATATTAAAATAAATGAATCTTTAAAAACATATACAATGACAAAACTAGGCGGCAAAGCTGATGTGTTTGTCTTACCAGAAACAGAAGAAGAAGCAACAGCAATCGTAAAGTATGCATATGATCACAATGTACCTATTTTGATGTTAGGGAATGGCTCTAATATGGTTGTTCGTGATGGTGGTGTTCGCGGAATCGTAATGTGTTTTCAAAGATTAGACGAGATTCGTATAGATGGTACTCAAATCTATGCGCAAAGCGGAGCATTGATTAAAGATGTATCGAAGCTAGCGGCGGAAAACAGTTTAACAGGATTTGAATTCGCTTGCGGAATACCAGGCTCTGTTGGTGGAGCGATGGCGATGAATGCTGGGGCATATGGTGGTGAAATTAAAGATATCATAATAGATTCTACGGTTTTAACAAAAGAAGGAGAAAGAATCGTATTATCGAAAGATGAGCTTGAATTAGCATATCGCCAAAGTATTATTGCAAAGAAAGGTTATTTTGTTCTTTCTTCTAGGTTTGAACTTGCAAAAGGAAATCAACAAGAGATTGATGAGAAAATTGCTGATTTAACATTTAAACGTGAATCAAAACAACCTTTAGAATATCCTTCAGCAGGCAGTGTATTTAAACGTCCACCAGGATACTTTGCAGGGAAGCTTATTCAAGATAGTGGACTGCAAGGAAAAGGTGTAGGTGGCGCAGAAGTGTCAACGAAACATGCAGGTTTTATTATTAATAAAGGAAATGCAACTGCAACAGACTACATTGAAACGATTAATATGGTACAACGTGTTGTTAAAGAAAAATTTGATGTAGATTTAGAGCTTGAAGTGAAAATTGTTGGGGAAGATTTAACAAAATAAAGTTTTAAAGCGCCTCTCTTCTATATGAAAGGCGCTTTGTATACATAGAAAGGGTTTATTATGAAATTTGTATCATGGAATGTAAACGGAATACGGGCGTGTGTGAATAAAGGGTTTATTGATTACTTTAATGAAGTAAATGCTGATTTTTTCTGTGTTCAAGAGACGAAATGCCAGCAAGGTCAGATTGAGTTACCTTTTGAAGGATATTATCAATATTGGAATTACGCAGAGAAAAAAGGCTATTCAGGCACTGCAATTTTCACAAAACATAAACCCTTATCTGTAAAATATGGGGTGGGAGAGAATGAAAGTGAAAAGGAAGGCCGTATTATTACGTTAGAATATAATGATTTTTATTTAGTTAATGTTTATACACCGAATTCACAACGAGATTTAGCACGACTTCCTATACGATTAGAATGGGAAGAAAAATTAAAAGAGTATTTAAAACAGCTTGATGAACTGAAGCCTGTCATTTATTGCGGAGATTTAAATGTAGCCCATGAAGAAATCGACTTAAAAAATTTTAAATCAAATATTGGCAATTCAGGTTTTACATATGAAGAGCGCGGGAAAATGACAGAGCTACTTCAATCAGGATTTACTGATTCCTTTCGATATCTCCATCCAGATAAAACAGATGCTTTTACATGGTGGTCATATATGAATAAAGTTCGAGAACGGAATATTGGGTGGAGAATTGATTACTTTATAGTTTCTAATCGACTAGTTGATTCTATTCAGTCAGCTGATATCCACTCGCAAGTTTTAGGTAGCGATCATTGTCCAATCGTATTAGAATTAAAAGATATGATAAAATTATCCAATGATTAAAAAATTAAATGTATTTGTAGGAAATTGAACTTTTTCCTTGATGGAAGGTGGAGCAGAAAAATGTCTACTGAAGCGGTAAAGAAAAAAAGCAGAAAATTAGTAGATTTGCTTATATGGATGGTAGGATTGGTTATTGTAGCAGGAGGACTGGTTGTTGTTGGCATCCATTTGTACGTTGCAAATTCCAAGCCAACAATAGAAGGTGAAGTAATTGTTTCTATTTTAGATGATGATGTAATGGTGACTCGTGATGGCACAGGAGTACCACATATTGAGGCAAATTCAGATGCAGATTTATATCGAGCTCAAGGATATGTACAAGCCCAAGATCGTCTGTTCCAAATGGATTTAGCACGTCGTCAGGCAAACGGTACATTAGCAGAAGTTGTAGGGGAATCAGCAGTTGAATCTGATAAATTTTTCCGTACTTTTAGTTTAAGAAATGCAGCTGAAAAATCATGGGAAGGCTATAATGACAATTCAAAACAGATTTTACAATGGTATGCTGAAGGTGTTAACGCATTTATTAATGAAGTTAAAGGCACTAGTAAATTGTCATATGAGTTTAAGTTATTAGGATATGAACCTGAAGAATGGACACCAATTGATTCCTTAACAATTGGCAAATACATGGCCTATGATTTAGGAGGAAACTGGAGTTTACAAGCCTTCAACCATTGGGCATTACAAAACTTTACAGAGGAACAAGTAAAAGAGTTAATTATAAATTATCCAGAAGATGCAAAAACAATAATTGAAGCCAATTTAGACAATCCAGTGGAGGTAGCTGGAGCTTTTAATACAAACTTAATACCGAATGAATTCAACGGTAGCAATAACTGGGTAATTTCTGGTGAGAAAACAGAAAGTGGTAAACCATTACTTGCAAATGATCCACACTTAGGATTAAGTACCCCTTCTATTTGGTATCAAATGCATTTACAATCACCAGAACAAAATGTTAGTGGAGTAATTTTTCCAGGAGTACCTGGCATTATATTAGGACATAATGAAAAAATTGCTTGGGGTGTAACGAATGTAGGGCCTGATGTTCAAGATTTATATATTGAAACACCGAACCCAGAAAACCCAACGCAATTTAAATATGAAGGCAAATGGGAGCAAGCTGAAGTTCGCAAAGAGCCAATAAAGGTTAAAGATGGCAAAACAATAGATTATGAAGTAGTTGTTACTCGTCACGGTCCTGTTATTTCAGATTTTGTATTTAAAGAGGAACAACCAACTGCTGTATTCTCAATGCAGTGGACAGCCCTTGAGTCTACACAAGAATTACAAGCAGTTATTAGTTATAATAAAGCAAGCAATTGGGAAGAATTCGAAAAAGCATTAGAAGATTTTAAAGCACCAGCTCAAAACTTTATATTTGCTTCTACTGATGGAACGATTGCTTACAAAGCAAATGGAAATATTCCGATTCGTAAAAAAGGTGATGGTCAATTCCCTGTACCTGGAGACTCTTCTGAATATGGCTGGGAAGGTTATATCCCTTATGATGAGCTTACAACAGTTATAAACCCAGAGGAAGGCTATATTGCAACAGCGAATAACAAAATTATTGGTGATGAATATCCATATCATATTACAAACTATTGGGCGCCACCATATCGTTATGAACGCATTGTTGAAATGATAGAATCCGTTAAAATAGGTCAAATGAATGAAAAAGGCGAAGTAATTAAAGGTTTAACTGTGGGAGATATGCAAGGGATGCAATCAGATAAGAAAAACTTACAGGCTGAAGAGTTTTTACCATATATTTTGACAACAATTAAGAAAATGGATAGTGAAGGGAAATATAATGATGTTGTAAAACTTCTTGAAGAGTGGGAGTTGTTTGATAATAAAGATCAAGGAGCACCTTTAGTATTCAATTTGTTAATGACGGAAATTCAAAATTCACTGTTTAAGGATGCTATGCCTGAAGATGTTTACGAAATGATGCCTGGTAAGTTCCAAATTACAGATCAGTTATTACGGGATGCATATGCAGGACAAGAAGGTGTTTGGGTATCACAAGCAGGCGGTGTAGATAAATTAGTATATAGTTCCTTTGAAACAACAATAGCAAATATCACTAAAAAATATGGAGCAAGCGTTTCAAAATGGAAATGGGGTAGCTATAACAAGTTAACTTTCGATCATCCATTATCAGGAGCTTCAGAATACTTAGCAACTTATTTAAATCCTAAAAAACAAGAGGTAGGCGGTTCCAAGGTGACAGTTCAAGCTGCATCAGAAGATGGTGAAGGAAATGTCAATCACGGTGCTTCTTGGAGATTTGTAGCCGATTTAAGTGACTTATCTAGTGCATATCATATGGTTGCTCCGGGTCAAAGCGGTCATGTGAAATCGAAGTGGTACGATAATCAAATTTCAAATTGGGTATACGGTCGATATCATAAAACGAACATCGATGGTAACCTTAATATGAAGTATGAGCTTCAATTAAAAGCTGAATAAGAAGAAGTGAGGACAAACTCAATTTAAACATTGAGTTTGTCTTTTAAATCTTATTAATGTTTCTGCTTTCATTACTATTAAAGTATATAGAATGATTCCACTGTAAAGGTTACGATTAGCAAGTAAAGAATAATATTAAAATGGGTGGCGAAAGCATCTATGTCAAAGGCTATATTAATAAATGTGACTGAAGAAATTGTATACGGTCTCGTAAAGTTTTTATTGCATAGTGCGGATTATCAAACTTTTTTGTCATTGTGATTTTTGTGAAATGGAAATTGCCGCTGACGTTTTAAACCAATTACCGACTTACTATGTGTCAACAATTGAGGCCATGGAACAAGCATTCAAAAAACTAAAAACACCCGAAAATATAGAAGTAATTAATAAACAAATTATTTCATCGATTCATGCAGTGGGAAAAAAGCCTAATCATTAAAAATGTCCAACTTGTCTAATCTACTTGTTGGGCATTTTAATTTGAAATATATTATAAACTTTCTTAAGTTAGCTAAAACTTAATTGATAAAAAAATTTTTTCAAATTTCATGTAATAGACAATCTTAAAACGTTTAGATTATTGTTTTAAGTTACCTTTTCATAAAGGATGTAGTAAAATTAAAATGAGATTTAAAATGTGAGGAGACTTGTTATGCCAACACCTAGTATGGAGGATCATATCGAGCAAATTTATTTGTTAATTGAAAATAAAGGATATGCGAGGGTGTCTGACATAGCTGAAGCATTATCTGTTCTTCCTTCCTCAGTAACAAAAATGGTTCAAAAATTAGATAAAGACGGATATTTAGTATACGAAAAATATAGAGGGCTTACACTAACATCAAAAGGTGAGAAGCTTGGAAAACGTCTTGTGAAAAGACATGAGTTGTTAGAGCAATTTTTGCGCCTAATCGGTGTAGATGAAGGACGAATTTACGAGGATGTTGAAGGAATTGAACACCACTTAAGCTGGAATTCAATTGACCGTATTGCAGATTTAGTACAATTATTAGAAGAAAACGAGCATTTAGTAAAAAAGCTTGAAGAAATGAAAGAACAATAATTATGAAAAATTAGGAAGTTGAAAGGAAAGACGAAATTGAACGAATTAAAATCTGGTCAAGTTCATAAGTTAACGGTACTTGAAGAGCAAGGTTCGAAATGGATATTAACGAATGGTGTATTGGAAATTCCTCTAAATAGCTCCGAAGTACAACAACCTCTTAAAATTGGTGACCGTTTGAAAGTATTCCTTTATGCAGATCGCCGTGGAAATTTACAGGCAACAACTGCAATTCCGCAAATATTACAAGGTGAGTATGGATGGGCAAAGGTTATAAAGGTAACAAATGAGGGAGCCTTTGTTGATATTGGATCTACAAGAGAAGTATTGGTAAAAGAAGAGGATTTGCCACCTCTTAAAGAAGTGTGGCCACAAGTTGGTGATCATTTATATATGACACTACGCACTGACCGAAATGGTGATTTATTTGGTCGCTTAGTGACAGAAGAAAAGGTAAACGAACTTTACGAAGGGGCATTTGAAGATTTGCATAATAAAAATTTAAAAGCGCGCCCTTATCGTTTATTGCCAGTAGGTTCTTTTTTACTTGGTACTGAAATTCCTTATCGAATTTTTGTACATAATACTGAAATGCAGCAAGAGCCTAGACTTGGACAAGAAGTAGAAGTTCGAGTTATTGCGGTGAAGGAAGATGGTTCATTAAACGGTTCATTACTTCCTCGTAAACATGAACGATTAGGCAAGGATGCTGAGCAAATTTTTTCTTATTTACAAAGTGTTGGTGGAAAAATGCCATTTGGTGATAAATCTACACCTGAAGAAATTTCAGAAATGTTCCAAATGAGTAAAGGTGCATTTAAACGTGCACTTGGTACATTAATGCGTAATGGAAAAGTTAAGCAACAAGATGGATGGACAGAAATTTTATAACATTAACCGCTGTGACTATTTTAATTTTGTCACAGCTTAATTTTTCATAATACCTTTTAGTACACTATATTTACAATTTATTTTGGAACCTTTTACTTTTTTCAACGTATTAATTGAAGTAACAAACCATAAAATATGAGGATTTGTTTGAAAGGGGAGATAATAGTGAAACGTAAAGGGATATCTATGTTTATAACTTTATGTAGTGTACTCTTAATACTTCTTCCAATGAGTGCTTATGCGGCGGATAATAGTGTTAATGCAATAAATGAAAAATTAGGAGTACCGATTGTAGTATACGGTGGGAATCTTTCTGATGAAGAAAAAGAGACTGTTAAAGAAGCGTTGCAGGTAGCTAAAGAAGCAGAAGTAGATGAAATTACAGTAACGGGTGAAGATTTAGTTAAATATATAAAAAATAGTAATTCAAGTTCACGTATGTACTCTTCGGCAAAAATTACTCGTCAGGAAGAGGGTTCTGGACTAGTTATAAGTATAGTTACTCCTGAAAATATAACAGAGGTTACATCAGAAATGTATGCAAATGCAATGCTTACAGCGGGTATTGAGGATGCTAGCGTTGAAATTGCAGCTCCGAAGCCTGTAACTGGTCATTCAGCTTTAGTAGGTATTTATAAGGCATATGAAGTGAAAACAGGGGAAACACTAGATATTGAAAGAACTGATGTTGCAAATGACGAGTTATCTGTAGCAACTCAAATTGCTGAAAATGCGAATATAAGTGATGAACAAATTGCAGAATTATTAACTGGTATAAAACAACAAATTGCAGAACTAAATCCTGCTACTAAAGAAGAAGTAGAAAAAATTGTAGAAGATCAATTAGCTAAATTAAATATTGAATTAAGTGAACAAGATCGTCAATTACTTGTTGATTTAATGAATCGTATAAGCCAATTAGATATAGACTTTTCAAAACTATCCGATCAATTAACAGATTTAACAACTAAGTTTGAAGAGAAATTTGGTGATATCCTTCAAGATGAAGGCTTTTGGGATGGTGTGAAAAATTTCTTTAACAAGTTAATTGATACGATTTCATCATGGTTTAAATAATTAAATACCCGAGCAAATGAATTAAAGGGAATAAAAAAATATGTTATATTTGTACAAATTGGGAGGGATGAAAATGCAATTTAAACTATCAGAAAGAAGTCCAAAACATTTTGCATTCGAATATGAGAAAGATGGAGAAAAATTGGCTGAAATTGAATGGACAGAGCGTGATCAAGTGATGGATATGACTCATACTTATGTCTCTGATGCGCTTCGTGGACAAGGGGTTGCAAAAAAGCTGTTAGATAAGGCAGCTGATTATGCAAGAGAAAATCAATACAAAATGAATGGAATTTGTTCTTACGTTGTATCCGCGTTTGAAAAAAGCGATGCTTACAACGATGTGAAAGCATAAAAAATAGGCAATCAAATTGGAAAAACAATTTGATTGCCTATTATTTTTACTAATAAATATTCGAAAAAACATAAATAAATGCAGTTAGAACGATAGATGCGAAGGCAATTGAGGTAATTTCTAACCAATCATAAGTGAAATCAGAATTATTCATAACACTCTTCCTCTCCTTTAATCGCCATAATGTTTAACTCTAAATTTTCTATTAAATATATTTTGAAATAATAGAATTCCTCTCACTAAAAATAGAAGTTATATAAGATTATTCATCTATTAATTAAAGTATTCATAAATAAATGATAATTTCTTGATAAAAAAATTAGACAAAACTAAGTAAAAAGCAATATTTTGTAAAAATAATTGGATTTGTGTCAAATGCTTTGATAGTATACCATAATTTAAAATGCACATTCATTCATAAAAGAAGTTTGAAAATGCTTAAAAAGGGCAAAATACGGCATAAAGAGATTATGGAGGGATAATAAATGGCAAAATTAAAAGGGAAAAGTGTAGTAATGACAGCATTAGTAGCAGGAGCTGCTTCGTTTTTAAGTAAGAAAAAAAATCGTGATATGGCGATGAAATTATTCCAAACGCTACAAACAAAAGCGGGTTCTTTTCTTGGATCACAGAAACAAAATTACAACAAAGACTATAATTCATTAAAGGATATCGCTGAAGCTAGTGCAGGAACAACGACTACAAAAATTCGAGAAAATAATTTTATCGGAGAAGGTGGAGGACAAACTGCACTAGCTTATTACAATGAAAGCAATCAACAACAAGTGCATTAATAAGTCACACGGGTATATGGATAAAACAAGAAGGAGAACGTCTTATTAGAAGACGTTCTCCTTTATTTTAATTAAATGTTTGAAGTTTCTTTTTTCATTGTTTTATTTTTAGCAAGGTTTACATGCCAAGAAAGAGCTTCCTCTAAAATATGAGGTGTTTGAGCATTACCTGTAGCTTCAACTGCACGATTGTAATAATCCCATAATTGTTCTTTGAAATCAGGGTGAGCACAGTTTTCAATGATTAAAGGTACACGTTCTTTTGGAGCTAGTCCACGTAAGTCAGCAATACCTTGCTCTGTTACGATAACATCAACATCGTGTTCTGTATGGTCTACGTGAGATACCATTGGAACGATTGATGAAATTGCGCCACCTTTAGCATATGATTTCGTTACGAAAATTCCAAGACGTGCGTTACGTGCGAAATCTCCAGAACCACCGATACCATTCATCATATGTGTACCACTAACATGAGTTGAGTTTACGTTACCATAAATATCTAACTCTAAAGCAGTATTGATAGAAATTAAGCCGAGTCGACGGATAACTTCTGGATGGTTAGAAATTTCTTGTGGACGTAAGCATAATTTGTCAGCATACTTCTCAAGGTTACCATAAACTTTTTTCTGTAGCTCTTCAGAAATTGTAATAGATGTAGCAGCAGCAAAGCTTACTTTACCAGCATCGATTAAGTTAAATACAGCATCTTGAAGTACTTCAGATGCAACAACTAAATCTTCAAACTCTGAGTTAGCAAAACCATCTAATACTGCATTGGCAACAGAACCAACACCTGATTGTAAAGGCATTAATTTATTTGTAAGGCGACCAGCTTTAATTTCAGAACGGAAGAAATCAAGTAAAATGTTTGCCATAGTTTGTGTTTCTTCATCTGGTGGTACGATTAATGAAGGCGCATCTGGCTCTTCAGAAATAACAATTGCTTTAATTTTAGATGGATCCACTTTAATACCGATGTCACCGATACGTTTTACAGCATCAGTCATTGGAATTGGTTCACGTTCACCTTGAGGACCTGGAACGTAAATATCGTGAATACCAATTAAGCTCTCTGGATGAGAAATATTTAATTCAACGATAATATTCTCAGCATACTCCGCGAAAATTGGAGAGTTACCTACAGATGTTGTAGGAATAATTAAACCATCTTCAGTAATCGCAGCAGCTTCTAAAATTAAGTATTTAATAGGACCAATAATACCTTGGCGCACTAATTCAGCATTGTGTGAAAGGTGAGCATCAACATATAAAATGTCACCAGAGTTAATTTGAGTACGGATAACTTTATCGCCTTGGAAAGGTCCTCGTTTACGAATAACCCCAGCAGCGGCTAAATAGTTGTCCACCTCTGGCCCAAGTGATGCCCCAGTATAAACATCAATTTTAAAATTTTCATTTTTAGCACGTTCTACCAAAGCCATTGGTACAACTTTTGCATCACCAGCACGAGTGAATCCACTCATACCAACTACATCACCGTCACTAATAAGTGAAGCAGCTTCTTCTGCAGATACAATTTTGTCTGTTAATTGTTTTAAACCTAAACGCTTCTCAACTCTTGGATCCATTTAAAAATCCTCCCCCTAAAATTATGGATAATTAAAATAAAATGATAAAAATTTATAGTATTTTCTGTACATTCATATGAGGTAATACTCTATGTGTATAATTAATAATAACACCAAATTGTCACATTTTCTTTATCATAGACATGAAAGTGCTTAAAAAGTGGTTTTTCGAGAAAAAAATGCATTATTCGATAAAAATAGACGAAAAACACAATAGGATTTAAATATAGTATGTGCATAAAAATACAAAACGACCTTTGCAAATAGTACAAAGGTCGCCTTATAATGGAAAGTTTAAAAACCTAGAGAACGGCGGAAATAACTTGCATATCTTTGGCTAACAGGTATTCTTGTTCCATCTTTCATAATTAAAAGGAATGTCGAATGTGAATCTGGTTGAATTTCATCGATAAAATCAATATTTACGATATATGAACGATGACAACGAATAAATGAATCAGATGCTAAAAATAGCTCTAAATCACTTAAATTTAAGCGATGGTATCCTTCGCGATGCATTGTTTTAACAAATGTTTTACGAAGCTGTGTTTCAAGATAAATAACTTGATTATGTTTAATCGGATACCAACAATCATCAATTTTAATTGTGATGTAATTAGTTAAAAATGGTGATGGTTTTTGAGGGAAGATAGCTGTAATTGCTCCCTTAGTTTCGCCTTCTTCGATTAGAGGAATACTCATTCCATAATAAGGAACACCAAATACATCAGGCTCAATGTAAGAACTAATTTTTTGGCCGTATGTAAGAGCTTTAAATGCTGCAGATCCTTCTTTTATTGGGTCTCCAGGTTTAATTTTTAAATCTACTTTTTTGCTAGGTTGATAATACAAATATTCTTCTTTATCGGAAATGGCGATAGATGTATTTTCTGGGAAGAAATCTTTGATTATTTCCATAATTTCTTCAATTTGTTTTGGATCCACTTTAATTACACCTCATTTTTATATACATTTTTATATTATATATATCATATATTTTACTACATATTTAAACAAATGAAATAGAGAAGATTGCTGAATAATTAAGGAATTATTAGCAAGAACGAAAAAATTCTTCTTAATATTGTCACTTTTTAAAGTTAAACATAGTATACCTCGTTTTGGTGAGTTAAATCCGAACGAATATGTACTAATATAATAATTATATTTTTCATAGTGTTTATAGTGGAAATTAACTGTTATTTTTTCGTCATAAAATCGAGTTGAAAAAAAATGAAATTATGGTAATATTCACTTTAGTTACGAATAATTAATGCTTTATTCTCATTTATTTATAAATTTTAAAAAGATTTTTTAACATAATCTACTCAATATGTCATGTATTTCATCTAAAAAATTATAAATAAAAACTATATTCGGATTTTATTTTAGGTTATATTAAGTATAGTAGATGTTAATTATTGTAATTGGAATTAATTATGTGAATTGCATTCTGAAGAAAGATGGGGTAATCTATGCAGTTACATCAACATTCAATATCTGAAACAATTTCTAAAAGGTACTTTCAAGAAATTGATAGTATAAATCAATATAACGGAGTCGAGGATTTTTTTAATATTGAATCAAAGCTGTTATTTGAGATATTCCACTTAGAGGCGACAAAAGCTAAAAAATCCTTGCATGAAATAATAGATATTTTATCCATTCGTTTTGGAAAACAAGTAATAAAAATTGTAAGAAATTACTTTGTTATTTTATCGTCAATTGTTGCAAGAAAGCTTTTGGATAATCAAGTGCCATCGAAGAAAGCGTTTGCGTTTAATTTAGCTTGTGCAGATATGATTGAAAACGAAATGAAGGATGCGGAATTCCTTCAATTTGCGGACGATTTAATTGATTTTTATGTATATTTTATTGCAGATCGTAAACAACCGACTTTCAGACATCAAACAGTAAATAAAGTGATTATGTACATAAATGACGAACTTGAAAATGATTTGACTGTAGAGAGCATTGCTCAAAAATTCCACATTAGTACTAGCCATTTATCGCGTATTTTTAGGGAACACGTTGGAATAACTTTAGTTGAATATTTAAATGTAAGAAGAGTAGAAGAATCACAATATTATTTACGACATACGAATAAAAGTATTACTTCCATCTCAGAACAATTCCATTTCTGTAACCAAAGTTACTTTACGCGAATTTTTAAGAAATATACTGGTGTTACGCCAAAGCATTTTAGAGATGAATTACATCACGAATTTTACCGATTTAATATTTCTGAAGTTGGTTACGAAAAAGTATAATTTTAACTAGATACAGTTGGCATTCTTTTTGCCAACTGTATTTCATTTCAAAGTGGATATAAAGTGCTTTCAAAATGGGCGCTGCAATTTGATATTCGCAATCTTATTACTGTATACTTCAACTTAGTTAAATAATATAGTAGGTGGAAAAATGAAAAAACTGAAATTATTTTCAATGCTTGGCTTGTTGTTACTAGTTCTAACTGGATGTCAAGCTGTTGAAAATCAAGAAGGATTCTTTTATGGTACATTTGTAAAACCAATGAATTGGTTGCTGGAGTTTTTAGGTAATGATTTATTTAACGGTAGTTATGGGTTAGCAATTATCGCAATTACAATTGTAATTCGCTTAATTTTAATGCCGTTTATGCTGAAAAATTATCGTCAGCAATCATTAATGAAATCAAAAATGGATGTCGTAAAACCAAAAATGGACGAAATCCAACAAAGATTAAAGGCAGCTAGTACGAAAGAAGAACAAATGGCTATACAGCAAGAAATGATGACATTATATCGTGAAAATGGCATTAATCCATTAAATATGGGATGTTTACCGATAGTTATTCAAATGCCAATTATTATGGGCCTATACTTTGCCATTCTTTATTCAGGGGACGTTAAAACACATGAATTTTTATGGTTCAATCTAGGTTCACCTGATATTATGATGACGGTTATTGCAGGTATTGTGTACTTTATCCAAGCAAAAGTATCTTTATGGACTGTTCCTGAATCACAAAAAGCCCAAATGAAATTAATGATTTATATTTCTCCACTTATGATTGTTTTTATTTCATTTACATCGATGGCAGCACTTCCATTATATTGGTCTGTAAGTGGATTAATTTTAATTATCCAAACGTATATTGGCAGAAAATATTATTCAGAGCATCCTGCACAACCTACAAAATAATAGCTAGATTAAAGTCGAGGATAAATTGCCTCGGCTTTTTATATGGGGAATAGATGGTAATGGTTTGGATGTTCCATATTAGAATTTTACTCATTTTAATTAGCTCGAAGTATGTTATATAATGCCTTTTACTAAATTATTAATATAGCCAAAGAATTAATGATAATTATAGAGTCAAATGGAGAAAACAGTGCTAAAATAATATCATTGTAAAGGAAAGAGGCTAGGGGTATGACAGGACCTATTTTAAACAACAAAAAAAATAATAAAACTAAATTTATCATTATTGGAGTCGTTTTTTGTATTTTGTTAATTTCAATTGTCACAGTAGTTACGGTGAAAAATTCTACAAAAGATGAAATGCCTATGGAAGATCAAGCAAATTCAAAAGAAGTAATCGATCAAAATAAAGATGAAAATAAACAAGAAACTGAAAATTCTACTGAAAATAAACAGGATGAAATAACGCCATCACCTGTTGAAGAAAATGGAAACAATGAAAAAGTAAATCCGCCAAAAACAAATGAAGAAAATACAACGCCAGGTGGATATATTGAAGGGCTACCAGAACCTACAGAGCCTACCTATGTTCAAGGAGTACTTATTGCAAATAAAAAGTATCCTCTTCCAAGTACTTTTGCTCCAGGAGAAAATAAAGAAGCAAGAGCTGCGTTTGAAACTATGGCACAAGATGCAAAAAATGCTGGCTTTGAACTAGTAGCTTTCAGTACATACCGTTCTTATGAATATCAAGACACTCTATATAATAACTACGTAAGTCGGGATGGAAAAGAAAATGCAGATCGTTATAGTGCAAGACCTGGTTATTCAGAGCATCAAACTGGATTAGCATTTGATATTGGAGAAAAAGGTAAGGAAGACTTATGGCTTACAAGTGAATTTGGAGAAACTGATGCAGGTAAATGGTTAGTTGACAATGCACATAAATATGGATTTATATTACGTTATCCAGAAGGGAAGGAAGCAATTACTGGATATATGTATGAATCATGGCACTTCAGATACTTAGGAGTAGATCTTGCAACTAAAGTGAAGAAGTCCAATTTAACGTTAGAAGAATATTTAGGTATAGAATAAAACAAGCCGTCTCAATAAATTTTGAGGCGGCTTGTTTTTATAAAATCGGAGAAAGTAATCTTGATATAGATTCTTTAAATTTAATAATATTGGAACGATTTTCATATTTTTCAAGGGTTAATTCTGTACAATCGAACATATCCTCTTCAAAAATTTCAGCTAATTCATGTGATATTGTTTCATCATATATAAAAGCATTTACTTCAAAATTCAAACTAAAGCTACGGACATCAATGTTAGCTGTACCAACTGTTGAAGCTTCATCATCAATAACGATTGTTTTTGCATGGATAAAGCCTTTTTCGTAAATATAAATTTTAGCACCTGCTTTTAACAATTGCCCAACATAAGAATATGTGGCCCAATAAACAAACATATGGTCAGGTTTATTAGGAATCATAATACGGACATCTATGCCTGATAAAGCAGCAATTTCAATAGCGTTTAAAAAGCTATAATCTGGAATGAAATAGGGCGTTTGAATGTAAATATAACGTTTAGCACTCATTAGTAATTTCAAATAGCCATTTTTAATAGTGGGCCAATCTGTATCTGGTCCACTTGAAACAATTTGCATTGCCACATTCCCTTTTTTCGGAATCGCAGGAAAATAACGCTCTGAATAATCGATATTGTTATCACTAGCTTGATTCCAATCAAGTAAAAATCTCGTTTGCAATGGATGGACAGAACTACCTTCAATTTTTAAATGAGTATCTCTCCAATATCCGAACTTTTTATTTAAGCCTAAATATTCATCACCTACATTAAATCCACCGATATAGCCAATCCGCCCATCAATTATAACGATTTTGCGATGATTTCTAAAATTTAAGCGAGGATTAAAAAGTGGAAGAACCGAGGGGAAAAATACTTCAACTTCTCCTCCTAAATCAATGAGCTCTTTAAAATTTCGCTTTTTTAAGCCCCGTGAGCCCATTTCATCATATAAAATTCGCACTTTTACACCTTGTTTAGCCTTCTTCTTAAGAGCTGTATAGATGCGACTTCCAAGATTATCAAGTTTAAAAATATAGTATTGTATATGAATGTGGTCTCTTGCGCTTAAAATGTCTTCAATTAATGTTTCAAACTTCCTTGATCCTTCATTTAATATTTGAATTTGATTATCTTGTGTTAATACAGAATCACCTGTTTTTAAATTCATATGGATTAAGCTTTTATACTTCTTAACATCATCTGTATTAAACTCAAGCGTATTACTTTCGAGGGCTTCAATCTGATAATTAATTAATTTATCGATCCCAATATCTTTTTGTCCTTCCCATCGAAATAAGTGCTTTTTTCGAATCGGTCGACCGAGCAATAAATACATAATGAATCCAGCTAACGGAAGGAAAAATAATACAAGAATCCAAGCCCAAGTTGAGGATGGGTCTTTTCTTTCCAAAAAGATGATTGTAATAGCTAATATAATATTTAAAATCAAAAAATATGGAATGAATGAGTCAGCAATAAATAGGGAATTCAATTTAATATCACCAACTTTGTTTTTGTTATTTATTATAGCTCATTTAAATGTAGGAAAGAAATTTTAATAGTTACGTTAATATTGTTCTCCGTGGAAATAAACGTCTGAAAAATCAAGGTTCATTAGATTTTTCTTGCTTATGAAAAATTTTAATATACCTGTATCTTCAAACATGATTCCTTGTTCGTCATTAGATACTATTTGAAATAATAATGTATCATACTTTCTTAAAAATGAAGAATCCTTCCGTTTATCATAATAAATAAAGTATGGATATCCACCGATTTTATGTTCAGCAGCTAAATATTTTTCAAAATAAATGTCTTCTAAAGTTTTCTCATCTTCACTAATCACTCCATAGCTTGAAAGTGGCATTTCTATATACTTTTCAAGCCGATAGTCTGTAGCTGACACTGGTTCTATACTGTTAGTAAAGGTTAAAGCCATTTCTTTAGTGATAATTGGAATAGTATCATTAGCTTCACTACTTAAAAAAGTAAAGTCGGAAATTAATTGATCTTTTGATAACGCTTCTGCGTAAAATCGTATTTTATAATTTTGCTGAAAAACGGATTCTTCAACTTGATTTTCAGAAACACACAGTTTTCTTGATATAAATATTTGTAATATCCCTTGTTTTGGGAAGGGAGGTGTTAAACTTATATCAGCAAAATTAATTTGGGCCAATAGATGCATATAGTTTCCATCTATATCTTTTGGATATATTTGCATTTTAGGTAAATAGGGGTTTCCAGAAAACTTGCTTTCGGTAAGGGAAGTTTTACGATGGTATGGAATGATTAATGAAGTAGTCATTAAAGGGGGCTCTAATTTACTTCGAAAGCATTTTAATTGATGAGGTAATTCAAAAGATCTTTCTAATTCCAACGTTATTCCTCCAGCTAATTTTACGCAAAGTCCAATAAACAAAGTCCTATTTATTTTATTTTCTCATCTTTAGTTTTTACTTAATTTTTAACTATTAAACATTTCTCCTTATCAGATTAAAAGAATGACTATGCAAATTAATATACGCACCGTATCCTTATTTCATGTTTAATGGTTAAAGAGTTTTTGAATTTTTTGTGACGATTAATAAAATTAATAGAAATTAATGGATAATTAATTGGTATTATACATATGTTAAATTTGATGATTATAAATAATATGATAAATTATAGTGATTCATGATTAAGTAATGGGAATTTTGACTATAGTAGTTTTAGCTTGTTGGAATAAATTAATAATGCAATTTAGTTGACATTTGCAAAGTTGTAACACAATTGAAAAATATATTTACTTTAAAACATGTTATGATATATTTAAATAACTTGTCAGACCTCTTAATGGCTGAAACTTTTATTACTGTTAAAACGTTAATAATAATATATATTTCGGAAGGTTGGGTGGAAAGAATGACGAAGGAAGTAGACTTAAAGAAAATCGTTACGAATTTATCTAAGCTAGGTGTTACTGCAACAGTTACAAAGTCACGTCTGGAATTACTTAAAGTATTAACACCACCAACACAAACTCAACAAGTATAAAATATTATTTTAAGTATAAAAAATAAAAGCTCTCGACTTTTTAATTAATGTCGAGAGCTTTTATTTCTAATGATTTTAAAAACATATGATAAGAAACTTCCTTCTCTTAATCCTCATCATCATTAGTAGAAAACATGTATGTTCTGTAATGGAATTTCATACTGAATACTAAACCAATTGCAAGTGCATTCCCCATAAGCGAACTACCACCATAACTTAGAAATGGTAATGGAATCCCTGTGATTGGAAGGAGCTGTATCGTCATTCCGATATTTTCGAATACATGGAAGGTGATCATTGCTATAATCCCTGCACATACATAGGTGCAAAATGGATCCTTTAACGTTAATGTGATTTTTGTTAAATGGTAAATTAGCAAGAAATACAAACAAATAACAAAGCTTGCGCCGATAAATCCCCATTCTTCCCCAATTACTGTAAATATAAAATCTGTATGATTCTCGGCAACGTATACTTCGCGATCCATATATCCTTTACCGAAAATTTCTCCTGAACCTATTGCATTTAATGATGTAATAAGATGGTATCCTTCTTTGTTTGAATATGAATAAGGATCAAGCCATGAATAGATTCGCGCAAATTGATAAGGATTGAGACCTAAATTTTCCTCAAGAAAATCTTGCATATAAAGAGCCATCCAAAGTAAGGTGCCCCCTACAACAACACCAGTTGCAAATACAGGAACAATAATTCTCCATGATATTCCAGCCACAATAATTAAGGCAGCCGTAATAGCAAAAAATACAAGTGCCGATCCTAGGTCGGGCTGAATCAAAATAAATGCTAATGGTACGATTAAAGTTAGTGCAATTTTCCCCAATAAGATAAAGTCGCTTTTAATACTTCTTATAGCATGCTTTTCATGATGTTTACTGATTAAAAACGCCGTAGCTAATATATAGAAGGTCTTCATAAATTCAGAAGGTTGTATATTTCCTATAGGAGTTGCAAACCAACTTTTTGCTCCGTTTCTTTCTATTGCAATATCACCTACGGGGATAATAAATAGAAGAAAAAGTAACAGAATACCAAAACCATATAAGTACCAAGCCATTTTTTTATATTGATCTGGTTCAAAATACATTACAAATATAATGATTACAGCAACAATTACATAGTTTATCAATTGCCTGATAACAAAGTTGGTGCCAGCGTACTGCCCGGTCGTTTGGGCAGATGATATGGCCAACAAACTTACTATAAGAAATAATAAAAGTATGACCGCTAGCTTCCAATCGAAGCGGTCTACAAAATTACGATTGTTTTCCATTTTTTCCACCTAATTAAACGAATAATTTATTTAAAATTCATATTTGCACTCGCATATCTTACTTTAACATATTTAAAGTAAAAAGGGGACTTACGTTAATGCACTAAAGTTGTGACGAAAAGATAATGAAAATGTTTCAAAAATCGGGATTACATCATATAATAACAATTGAATTGATGTATTGGAGAGTGATCGTGTGGCAAAAAAACAAAAGACTGCTGAAGACTTTATTCATCATTTGTTTATACATATGAATGATGTCGATCATTTTGTTATCTTTAGTGGTCTATCTTTAAAGCAATTTATAAGTGCGGTCGACCCAATAAAGAACTTATTATTATTAAAACATGGTTACGAAGACGGCTCATTCAATATGCATACTCAATTTGACTTTGTATCCATTGAAAATATAAATCAATTTGTAAAAAAAATGGCGGATAGTACTGGAGATTTGTGTTGGGTTGATTTTGGAAATGAAAAGGATTTAAATCAATTATCACCTATAGAACAAGCAGAATTATTATATATAAGCCATAAAAAGGAACCTATCCAATCACCATTTTTCTCAAAATTACAGAATCGGTATATTTATTACTCATCTGAAAATGAAAAAATGACAAAAGTATATTTTAGGTATTTGCAGGATTCCGAACAACTAGTTTCTAATTTATTTAATCAATTAATAAAAGAAAAAGAAGGAAATGGAAGTTTCTGGCGTAAAAAGGCTAAAGACACTATTCCGAATTTAGATCCGCTAATTTTAAAAGCATATCGCCCATTTGCAAAAGAAGGTGCGTTATTATCACTTTATAAAATGGAAAAACCAAACAATTGCTATGGTATAGAAATTCGAACTCTTTCTGACTACGATTATCCTGATGAAGTGTGGGATGATTTAGATGTTATATTAAAACAAAACATAGATGAACTAATAAAAATTATTTAAAAACTCACTGTCACTGTTTCTTTCGCGACAGGGGGTTTTTACTTTTTATATACCCCCTAAATAGCTTACAGCGGATATTACGGATTTTGGATTTTGCAGAAGAATTGTGAAAACAAACAACAAAAGTTTGTCCCATCCAAGGAGGAATGGTTAACGAATTAATATCTGTTTACTTAAACAATCATTTTTATAGGTTAACTCTCCGATTAAATATTTAGATGTTGCAGAATATTTTCAAATAAAGACTTTAGTTTGAAAACATAGGAGTTATATTTTTCAAATATAGGACTATAGGGGAGCTTCTGCTTTTCTTATAAATAGTAGGTACAGAGAGTCAATTTTCAATAACCTAGTGGATTTTTATTCTGATTTTTTATTTTCATGATAAACTAGAAATACTCAATATTTGGAGGTCGAATTATGAAAAAGCGAATTGGTTTATTATATGGAGGGAAATCTGCAGAGCACGAGGTTTCATTATCAACAGCTACAGCCGTTTCAAAAGCTATTGATTATGATAAATATGAAGTCCATCCAATTTATATTACATTGGATGGACAGTGGCTTAGAGGACCTCAATTAACGAAACCAGTTGAATCAATTGAACAATTACAATTTAGTAGTGAAGATAAATTACCAAATAATATAACAGGATTTATTTTAGATAAAAATACACAGGCCCAATTTGATGTAGTCTTTCCTTTATTACATGGGACGAATGGTGAAGATGGGACTGTTCAAGGTTTATTAGAAGTATTGAATTTCCCCTATGTAGGAAATGGTGTATTAGCCTCATCTGCTGGGATGGATAAAGTAATTATGAAGCAATTATTTGAAATTGCAGGATTGAAACAAGTACCATATGTGTATTTTATCCGACCAGAATGGGATCAAAAACAAACCGAGATTCTTGAAAAATGTGAAAAAAGCCTTAATTGGCCGATGTTTGTTAAACCAGCGAATTTAGGATCAAGTGTTGGAATTAGCAAGGCATCAAATATAGAGGAATTAATTTCTGCTATTCAATTTGCCTTCCAATATGATAGAAAAGTTGTTGTCGAACAAGGTATTAAAGCTCGTGAAATCGAAATGGGTGTATTAGGTAATAATGCTCCAAAAGTTTCTGTTGCTGGAGAAATTAAGCCGATGACCGAGTTTTATGATTATGATTCGAAATATAAAGATGGTTCTACAGTGTTAATTATTCCTGCAGAAATTACAGCAAATGTTGAATCGGCAATGAAGGATATGGCGGTTCGTGCGTTTAAAATTTTAGATTGCTCAGGACTTGTGCGATCAGATTTCTTTGTAACAGAAAATGATGAAGTATTCATTAATGAGGTAAATACAATGCCTGGCTTTACACCGGTAAGTATGTACCCGCTATTATGGCAACATACCGGTGTAAGTTACCCTGAATTAATTGATACGTTAATTGAATTAGCAATTGAACGTCATGCAGAAAAACAACAATTACAATATAATCGAGATTAGAGTGGAATTATCATGAAAAAAACTATTAAAGATATTGCGAATTGGTTAAATATAAAAGAACAAATGGAGTTTAGTGAGGTTGTTGTAACTGGAGTCTCAATTGATACTCGAACAATTTCTAAAGGGGATTTATTTATTCCATTTCGTGGCGAAACAGTAAACGGCCATAAGTTTGTAGAACAAGCGTTTGAAAAAGGTGCAGCTGCATCTTTTTGGCTTGAAGATGAGCCTAATCCTCCAAAGGGAAAACCGCTTTTATTTGTAAAAGATTCAGAAATTGCCTTACAACAAATGGCACGTGCTTATCGTACGGAACATCAAGCAAAATTTATTGGTATAACTGGTTCTAACGGCAAAACATCATCGAAGGATATTTTAGCTAGCATGTTGTCTCCATTTTACAAGGTTCAGAAAACAATTGGTAATTTTAATAATCAATTAGGTTTACCAATTACCATTCTATCCTTAGATGAGGATACGGACATTGCGGTGTTAGAAATGGGTATGAGTGGCTTTGGTGAAATTGAATTTTTAACGAAGCTTGCTCGACCGCATTATGCTGTAATTACAAATATCGGGGAAGCGCATATGCAAGATCTTGGTTCTCGTGAAGGAATTGCAAAGGCGAAATTTGAAATTATTCAAGGATTAGGAGAACAAGGGGTTTTATTCTACGATGGAGATGAACCTTTGCTACAAAATTTAGTTGCGAGGGAGTCAAAATTACTTTCAAAGGCGTTTGGGTTCCAAGCGACGAATGATTTAATTGCATCGAATATTGAAACGACTGAAAACGGAAGCCGATTTACGGTAGGTGGAGAATTGAATGGAGAATTCTTCATTCCTGTTTTAGGGAAGCATCAAGTAAAGAATGCATTAAATGCAATGTTAGTTGGGAAAGAACTTGGCCTAACAACCGAGCAAATTCGTCAAGGTTTAGGGCAAGTAGCGTTAACTGATATGCGTATGCAATTAGTACCGACAGAAAATGGGGTTTTATTTATTAATGATGCCTATAATGCGGCGCCTACATCCATGACAGCTGCAATACAGTTTGTCCAATCAACTTCATTAAGAGAGGATAAATGGCTTGTGCTTGGCGATATGCTTGAACTAGGTGAAGAAGAAAAGCAATTCCATGAACAAATCGCAGATGTTATTGATGAAAAAGAAATCTCAAGAGTATGTTTATATGGACCAAGAATGAAATTGCTTTATGAAAAATTAAAAAATAAATTTTCTCTGGACAATATTTTATACTCAGAGAATGATTATGATTTAATTGTTCATTATATTAATGAATATGCTAGCAAACAGTCATTAATTTTATTAAAAGGGTCTCGCGGCATGAAATTAGAAACAATTTTAAAATCATTTAAATAAACAATAAATATAAGGTACCTTTATGAGTCGAATTATTGGCTTAAAGGCACCTTATTTTAGTATTGTCTAAGTGGATTAAATTTTCAGAATAGTTCCCGAATTGTGTGTGTACCTGGTACACTTTAAGGAGGTAAGCATATGCGTACGGGTGTCCTTATGCTTCATGGGTTTTCTGGTGGACCATACGAAATTATGCCACTAGCTAAATACATAAAAGAAAATACTAATTGGATCATTGAAACACCAACTTTTACTGGGCATGGTGAAATGGATTCGCTTTCCTTAAAAGGCTATAAAGCGGAACATTGGTTAATGGATGCAGAATTGGCATATAGAAACTTAGCCAAAAAAGTGGAACGAATTTATGTCATTGGTTTTTCAATGGGAGGAGTTATTGCGCTTTATTTAGCGAAAAGATACTCAATAAATAGGATTGTTTTATTAAGTGCAGCTACAAAATATATTGCTCCAACTCAACTGTTAAAAGATTTAAGAGCTATGGCAAAAGATGCAATAAATGGTCGATTAAAAGATAACGAATTATTTAAGCGTTACGAGAACAAAATAAAAAACGTACCAGCGAGCAGTACGGTTCAATTTATGAAAATTGTAAGTCAAGTGGAACCCTACATCCATACTATTGATATACCGGCATTTATTGTACAGGGCCAATGTGATGGCATTGTACCGAGTGCAACTGCACAATTGCTGTATGACAAGCTTCCTTCTACTGAAAAACAAATTTTTTTCTCACCAAATGGAAAGCATCATATTTGTTATAGTGATGATTGTGACATTTGGTTTCCATTAGTGTTTGATTTTTTATGTGGTAATAAAAAAACAGATTAATACAATTAAAGCAATATCGTTGCAATAATAATACGAGCCATGATAGACTATGTAAAGCAATGGATACATTTTGTGCGAAGGCTCTTCACAAATCGATGAAGAGTGCTTTTTTTTGAAATTAACGGTTTTATTCTATTGTTTTAAGCACTCAAATAAAGTGTAGAATTGAACCGCTCGGCAAAGACCGGGCTTTCCTTTTCATATAAAATCACTCTCTGCAAGGAGATTTATCTTCATTCAGTAAAAGAACAGAGATTTGCTTCTATAATCAGTAGTCGCAATAATTAGTTGAATGAAGATAATGCCGCTGGCGGATGTCACGGATTTCGTAAATGAATTGACTCGTCTAAGTACGAGTCCGAAATCCGGACACAATTACGCCAAGGCGTAATTGATTTAAGTAACGGAACGTTCCAAACTAGGCCCTTAGTTTGCCGACACTTCATCTGAAAATGTAACCATTTGTCAACTTAAAGAAAAAAAGGAGATTGAAGAGTTTGACAAATTTTTCAGAACTAAATATTAGCGAATCAACATTACGTTCATTAAAGCGAATGGGATTTGAAGAAGCCACACCGATACAAGAAGGCACTATTAAGTTTGCATTAGAAGGTCGTGACGTATTAGGTCAAGCGCAAACTGGTACAGGTAAAACTGCAGCATTCGGTATACCACTTATAGAGAAAATTGACCCTAAAAATCCTGCTATTCAAGCATTGATTATTGCTCCTACTCGTGAATTAGCAATCCAAGTTTCAGAAGAACTTTATAAAATTGGTTATGACAAACGTGTTAAATTATTATCTGTATACGGTGGACAAGAAATTGGGCGCCAAATTCGTGCGTTAAAAAACAAACCACAAATTATTGTAGGGACTCCTGGACGTATACAAGATCATATTAACCGTCACACACTAAAGCTTGATCAAGTACAAACACTTGTATTAGATGAAGCAGACGAAATGTTAAACATGGGCTTTATCGATGATATTAATGCGATCTTAGAAAATGTTCCAGAAGATCGACAAACATTATTATTCTCGGCTACAATGCCACCTGCAATTCGCAAAATTGCAACAAACTTCATGAAAAACCCTGAAGAAGTTAAAATCAAATCAAAAGAAATGACAGTTGAAAATATCGAGCAATTTTTCGTAAAAGCACAAGAACGCGAAAAATTCGATGTATTAACTAGAATTTTAAATGTTCATCAACCAGAGCTTGCGATTATCTTTGGTCGTACAAAACGTCGTGTTGATGAGTTATCACAAGCTTTAAGTATTCGTGGTTACGTTGCAGAAGGAATTCATGGCGACTTAAGCCAAGCGAAACGTATGTCTGTATTGCGTCAATTTAAAGAAAATAAAATTGACATTCTTGTTGCAACAGACGTAGCTGCACGTGGTCTTGATATTTCAGGCGTTACTCACGTTTATAACTTTGATATACCTCAAGATCCAGAAAGTTATGTTCACCGTATTGGTCGTACGGGCCGTGCTGGTAAATCAGGACTTGCAGTTACTTTTGTAACGCCACGTGAAATGGGTTATTTACGTATTGTTGAAGAAACAACGAAAAAACGTATGACTCCACTTCGTCCACCAAGCGAATCAGAAGCGCTTGTTGGTCAACAAAAAGTCGCTATGGAGAAGTTAGTTGAAATCGTTCAGGCTAACGAATTAAATGACTACCGTATTTTAGCGAATGAATTATTAGAAGAACATAATGCAGTTGATTTAGTTGCTGCAGCTATTAAATCAATGACGAAAGAGCCTGATGATACACCAGTAACAATTTCAGAAGAGCGTCCATTACCTGCTCGTAAAGAACGTTCTGGTGGTCGTGGACGCGGAGGAGACTCTCGCGGAGGACGTCGTGACTTTGGTCGTGGCGGACGTAGCGGTGGTGGTTCTCGTCGTGACGGAGGTCGCAGAGATGGTCGTCGTGAAGGCGGTCGTAAAGAAGGCGATCGCAGACGTTCTTCTAGCGCACCACGTCGTCGTGAAGATTAATTAAACAATTATAAAAAGTGTCCTTTAGAGGGCACTTTTTTTGTTATGAATAACTAAGTTTTGTCTAATACCAAAGATAAGTTAATTCTGGCTCTATAATAAATGTGGTGGTGTGGTCAGTACTCACAAGAGTGTGACAACTTTCTAAAAAAAAAGCAAAAAAATAACATCCAATACTCTCTATCTGTTACCTTTAATTTGGCAAAAAAGGATTGGAGAGAGTATGGATGCAAACTAATTTTATCATGGAACTGTTAGGAATTAAAGATAAACACGTAGAATTATGGGAAATGAAAGAAGACAATCGGAAACTTCATTTTTGGCTCCAAACCAAACAAATTATCCAGCGTTGTCCACACTGTGGTGCGAAAACGAAAAGAGTTCATAGTTACCGTGAACAATTGATTCAAGGGCGTTTAATTGAGGAGCGTCCAGT
>JAEXYZ010000031.1 GCA_023405135.1 Bacillota bacterium
TCGCTCGACTTGCATGTATTAGGCACGCCGCCAGCGTTCGTCCTGAGCCAGGATCAAACTCTCCATAAAAGAAAAATTTGATAAAAGCTCTAAATTACACTGGCATCATATTTGATGTCCAAAATTGTATTTCGTTCACTGACGAGGGTCAGTTACTAAAAAACTTTATTCATTAACGTTTTGTTGTTCAGTTTTCAAAGTTCATTTTATCCAGTCGTTTTTCAGCGACTTCTCTATGGTAACATCTTCTTTCCCCTCTGTCAACACTTTTCAAAGATTGTTTTGAGTAGAAAAGTTTATGTTTTTTTACACTCGTTATCACCTTGTTTTAGCGACGTTTATAATAATACAACACTTCAATCAACAAAGTCAATACTTTATCTCAAAAAAATTCCGAGGTGTTTAATCCACCCCGAAATCCATTAACCATAAGGCTATATATAAATTACTTCAAATTAAATTGAGACTCCACAAATTCTTTATCTACTTTATAGTGACGATGGTAGATTAGTTCATTTTTCGAAGCAACTGGTTCTACTAGGATATATTCTTTTTCGATTAAATATTCGATAAAAACTTCTAAATCAGTAGAATAGTATTTTAATTCATAGTGATTATGTAATTCTTGAATCGTCCAAACTTCTTTTTCAAGCATCGTTTCTAATATATGTTGTGCCCCATCATGCGTTCTTGAATTAATTGAAAATTCAATAGCTAAAAATAAAAGCTCCAGTCTCTTTTCTAAACTTTCTGTACTCATGACTAATTCTTCATATAATTTATAAATTGATGGTTCAATCTTTTTCACTTGAGACCATACTGTCACTTCTGGATATAGACCATTATCAATTACCGCTAATCGAGCAAGGTGGTGTAATGATTCAACTACATAACTATAAGCATCTAAATAATCGCCTCGGTTAAAGAATTCTTTTCCTTCCAAATAGCGACGAATAAGCTTAGAAAATTGAATTCCAGTTTTAATTTTACGGCCAAAGAAAGGAAATTCTTGGAGCTTTGATCTTAATCTATATAAATATTCATTGCGATCAAACATTACTTTTCCACGGAAAATCCAATCAACAATGCGTCTATTCGATCCAACATATAACCATTTTTTCAAAGCTTCTTCAGTTAGCACGTGCATCGTCATCTTTTGATCTTCATGTAAATAATGTTTAGTAAAAACAGGTTTTTCAGCTTCTTTTACAATGATTAATAAAACCGTATCAAAAGTATCGGTAATACTTTTTTTCTCTTCACGCTTTGTAACTAAAATTACTCCTAATGTCTCCGGTTGGCTTGCTCGTTCTTGGTAGATCGGGCGCAATATGTGCTCCATGATAATCCTCCTATTATACAATTACGTTATTTGTTCGACATATTCAATTAGAATCCTTCTTTTATAATTCCATTTCTCATTTACGTAAAATTTGATTTTTGTTAATACTTTACTATCCGCAAATAAAAACGTTCTATGTTATAGTAGAATCTAGATTGGGAGGCAAGAAAAATGGCAAAAAAGTATAATAATAAAATAAATAAAATCCGATCCTTTGCACTTGCGTTAATTTTTATTGGCTTCGTCATTATGTATGGTGCGATTTTCTTCCGCGAAAATCAAATTTTAGTTTTAATCTTTATGACATTAGGTTTACTTTGTATTATTGGGAGTACAGTTGTCTACGCTTGGATTGGATTACTATCTACAAGAGCCGTTCAAGTAGTTTGTCCAAATTGCGGTAAACATACAAAAGTTCTTGGGCGAGTGGATATGTGCATGTATTGTAACGAACCACTTACATTAGACCCTTCGCTTGAAGGACAAGAATTTAACGAAGCTTACAATAAAAAAACAAAATAAAGAGAGGTCGACTTATAATGGCACCCACTCATACGTAGATAATGGGTAGCTCAATTAGGTCGACCTTTTATATTACAATTAACGGAATAATAAAACCTAGTAACATTTAGCTACTAGGTAGTGTTATTATAAAACTTGTTTTCCAGCGTTTTCAAGACAATCTTGACATGTACCGTACACTTCTAGGCGATGGGAATGTACTTTGTAACCTGTTACATGTGATGCAAATTGCTCCACTTCATTCAACCCCGGATAATGGAAATCAACAATCTTACCACAGCTTTGACAAATCATATGGTAATGATCATTTGTTACAAAATCAAATCTACTTGCTGCATCACCATAAGTAAGTTCCTTTACTAAGCCGGCTTCACGGAATACACGTAAATTATTGTAAACAGTTGCAACACTCATATTTGGAAACTTACCTTCTAGTGCTTTATATATTTCATCTGCAGTTGGGTGTGTCATTGATTCAATTAAATATTCCAATATAGCATGACGCTGCGGAGTAATTCTTACACCAGTTGTCTTTAACGTGTCTAGTGCATCTTTTAAATGCAGTTCAGACATCGCCATGCACCTCTCTTCGTACAGATTCTTAATTTATAATAGTTACAATTAGTGTAACGAATAAACTAGCCATAGTCAACATTTCCTTACTTTACACTGTTACTTTACGTTTATTTTCCACAAATATTCATCAAAATTCACTAAATTTTAATAATCATTTGAAAATATTTTTAGGTATCAATCGTTCATTAATTTTTATATTATCAATTACATTCTCAATAACCGCGCAAAATATTCATCTTATTCTCAACATCCGTTTCGCCCTTTAACCATTTTTCTAAGCTCGGTTTAAATATTTCTAGGCTACGCTCTACATAACGAGATGAATGACTTGAAAAGTGAGGTGAAATGGTAATGTTATCAAGTTCCCATAATTTATTTGTCAACGGAAGTGGCTCTTCCTCAAAAACATCGAGGACTGCATGGAAAATTAGTTTTTGTTCGAGTGCTTGTATTAATACTTCCGTTTTAACAAGATCACCACGTCCAAAATTCATAAAGATTGTGTCCTCTTTCATTAATTGAAAATGTTCGTATTTTAATAGATATTTAGTTTCTGATGTGCTCGGTAACATTGAAATAACAATATTTGCTTTTGGTAATTGGGATTTTAAATCATCGATACGATATGTTTCATTCATAAATGGGGCATCCTCACCACTTCGATTACAGCCAATTGTGTAAACACCAAATGCTTGTAGTAGTCTTCCTATTTCAGACCCGATTGCACCAGGGCCGATAATTAGAGCTGTACTTCCATTCAATTCGGAAAGACGTGCCTTTTTATCCCAAACTTTATTTCGCTTATTTTCATAAATAAATGTTAACGCTCGATTTAATGATAAAATATGTGCAAGCACAGACTCGGCCATTGGTGTTTTATGAATGCCACGGACGTTAGAAACTAAAATATTTTGATTAGCAATTGCTTGTGCAGGCATTTTTTCTATTCCTGCTGAGGCTACAAAAATCCATTTTAAATTTTTAGCTATTTTAATACGTTCTTCATTTAAGTCTTCTCCATAGGTTACTAAAACGTCAACATTCTCTAGTTCACTTTCATCTAAACGCGAATGGAAGATAAAATTTACTTCTGGGAATTGTTTTATTAATGGTTCTTTTAAATCTGGTCTTGGATCAAAGGTGAAGTAAATATTCATTTCCCTTCACCCCCTTCGCTTAAATACTTTAATACTTCTTCAATATGATTTTTCACTTTTACCTTACGCCATTCTTTTTCTAAAATTCCATCTTCATTAATTAAAAAAGTAGAGCGTTCAATACCCATGTACTCTCTTCCATACATTTTCTTTAGTACCCAAACACCATACTGTTCGGCAACTTCATGAGTATCATCTACTAATAATGAAAAAGGCAAACCATATTTCTCAATAAATTTTGTATGCTTATCTGCTGTATCGCCACTAATTCCAAGAATTACTGCATTTAAGTTTTCAAAAGATTGATAGTGATCTCTAAAATCACATGCTTCTGTTGTACAGCCTGGTGTCATATCTTTTGGATAAAAATAAAGGACAACCTTTTTTCCTTTAAAATCACTTAAACTTACTTTTTCTTCTTTTTCATTTAATAGTGTAAAATTCGGTGCTTCCATATTTATTAATGATTCCATCTATATTCCTCCCCTTTTTTCTATCGTACCGGACAAACAAAGTAGTTTCAAATTCTTTGGATTTCACTAGGTTTAGAGCTACAATAGATGTGAATATAGATAGGAGGCAATTTGAAATGAATCATACAAAATCCGAGGAAATTTATAAAGAAGCACAGGAACATATTGTAGGTGGAGTAAACAGTCCTTCACGATCATATAAAGCTGTAGGTGGTGGTGCACCTGTTGTAATGGCGAAAGGAAAAGGACCATATTTTTGGGATGTTGATGGAAATCGTTACATAGACTATTTAGCAGCTTATGGGCCAATCATAACTGGTTTTGGTCATCCGCATATTGCACAGGCCATTTCACACGCAGCAGAAACAGGCGTATTATTTGGGACACCAACTGAACATGAAGTGAAATTCGCTAAAATGTTAAAAGATGCAATTCCGTCATTAGATAAAGTGCGCTTTACAAACTCAGGTACTGAAGCTGTTATGACGACAGTTCGTGTTGCTCGCGCATATACAGGACGTACAAAAATTATTAAATTTGCTGGCTGCTACCACGGTCATTTCGACCAAGTGCTAGTGGCTGCCGGCTCTGGCCCAGCTACATTAGGCTCCCCTGATTCAGCTGGTGTTCCAGTAGCTGTTGCAACAGAAGTTATTACAGTACCTTTTAATAATAAAGAACAGTTCCAATTAGCAATGGATAAATGGGGCGATGAAATTGCAGCAATTTTAATCGAGCCAATCGTAGGAAACTTCGGTATTGTTGAACCGAAACCTGGATTCCTTCAATATGTACATGAAACAGCGAAAGAAAAAGGTGCGCTTACGATTCATGATGAGGTTATTACTGCTTTCCGCTTCCATTACGGTGCTGCTCAAGATTTACTTGGTTTAACACCAGATTTAACAGCAATGGGTAAAATTATCGGTGGTGGTCTTCCAATTGGTGCATATGGAGGTCGTAAAGAAATTATGGAAACAGTTGCTCCACTTGGTCCAGCATATCAAGCAGGAACAATGGCTGGGAACCCAGCGTCCATGTTAGCAGGAATTGCATGTCTTGAAGTTTTAAAACAACCAGGTGTATATGAGGTAATGGACAGACTTGGTGCAATACTTGAAAAAGGCATTTTAGAAGCTGCTGAGAAACATGGTGTTACGATTACAGTTAACCGTTTAAAAGGTGCATTAACAGTTTACTTTACAGATGAAAAAGTTGAAAACTATGAGCAAGCAGAAAAGTCAGATGGTGAAATGTTTGGTCGCTTCTTTAAATTAATGCTTGAAAAAGGAGTAAACTTAGCTCCTTCTAAATACGAAGCTTGGTTCTTAACAACTGAACATAAAGAAGAAGATATTATCGAAACAATCGCAGCTGTTGATTATGCGTTTTCAAAACTTAATTAAAGTAACTCCCTTCCACTATCGTGTAGAGCTAATTTAAAGTGAAAATGCATATTTAAATTTTCATACAATTTAAACTTATCCCTTTATAGAGAATTCGGTTGACCACGGTGAAAAAATTAGGTAAAGTAATGTGATTTCTAATTACTAGATTGTGAAAGAGAGGGCGTATTTTTATATGCAATTAGGTGCCCGTGTTTTAAAAACAGGAGTCGCTATTATCTTTGCACTTTTTCTTGCAGAATTACTAAACTTACCTTCACCTGTTTTCGCTGGTATTGCGGCCATTTTTGCAATACAGCCATCCATTTACCGTTCATATTTATCAATTATAGAACAAATACAAGGGAACTTTATTGGTGCAACAGTTGCAGTTTTATTTGGTTTAATATTTGGACATCATATTGTCGCTATTGGGATAGCAGCGATTATTGTGATTGGACTCATGAGAAAATTCAAATTAGATAGCTCCATGTCACTTGCACTCGTTACAGTAGTTGCCATCATGATATTTGAAGGAGACGATTTTTTACAGTTTGGTTTTATTCGATTCATTACAGTGATGGTTGGAGTATTTGCAGCATTTATAGTGAATTTAGTGTTCCTTCCGCCGCGCTATGAAATTAAATTGTTCACGATGATTGATTCGTTGCAGGATGATATTATACGTTGGACACGATTAGCAGCAAGGCAAGCATCAGAGCATACATCAACGAAGGCAGCATTAAATAAATTTGAGTCGCGCCTGTCTGAAGTTGAAAATATGTATGATTTTTATAAGGAAGAACGCCATTATTTAAAAAGCAAACGTTTTATACAGGCTCGTAAACTAGTTATTTACCGCCAAATGATTACTACTAGTAAGAAAAGTTTAGAGCTATTACATCGTTTGCATAAGCACGAAAATGAAATCGCAAATTTACCTAATCAGTTTCGTATTATGCTTCAGGAACGGTTAGATTTCCTTCTAACATTCCATGAGCAATTGTTATTAAAATTTACAGGTAAATTACGACCTGAGCATTCTAAATGGGTAAATGAAGCAGAGAATAAATATGCCGGTGTAATGGAGCAGTTAATTCAACAAATTGCCTATGAACAAAATCGAGAAGCTGATGAGGAATTTTCAAGTTATCACTTGTTCTATATTTTCTCTAGACTTTTAGATTACGAAGAAAATTTGGAGCATTTGGACACATTAATTGTTTCTTATCGTAGTTATCATAGTAACGAGAAAAATACGGATTTAGAAGAGAGCTTTTATTAAAGCAATCATACTAAAAGGTTGAGGTTTCACATTGTTTTGTGAAAATCTCAACCTTTTTAAATTCATCTTGTTGACATCCTTTATTGTTACTACTCCTCATGTACTTAAATTGGCATTTAATGAAAAATACCTCGAAGTCTCCTGCATAATACGGAGATTAAAAACCTTGCTTTTCTTTTAATTTTTCATTTTTGGATCGAGTGCATCCCGTAAGCCGTCACCCATAAGGTTAAATCCAAGCACAGTTAGCATAATAGCGACTCCTGGGAAAATCATTGTCCATGGTGCTGTCATTAAATGAACACGTGCATCAGCTAGCATTTTCCCCCACTCAGGTTGTGGTGCTTCCGCTCCTAAACCTAAAAAGCCCAATGCTGCCGCTTCAATAATCGCCGTTGCAATTGCTAGCGTTCCTTGAACAATTACTGGTGAAAATGAATTCGGTAATATATGTCTCCATAAAATACGTGAATCCTTCATCCCTATTGCTTTTGCTGAAACAATATACTCCTCTTCTTTGACACTTAACACTTTTGAGCGAATTAAGCGACCGAAGTTAGGTACATTAATGATTGCGATTGCAATTAATGCATTTTGCAAAGATGGACCTAAAATCGATACAATTGCAATTGCTAATAAAATACTTGGAAAAGCAAGCATAATATCAAATAGTCTTGAAATAATTGTATCAATCCACCGTCCGTAATAACCTGCTATAATACCAAGAAAGCAACCAACTATTGCTGATAAAACTACAGATAAAAAACCTATCGCTAATGAAATTCGAGCACCAAAAACAATCCTTGAGAAAATGTCCCTGCCGAAATCATCTGTTCCAAACCAAAACTCACTTGATGGTGGCGCTAGTCTTACACTAAAATCTTGATCATTTATTCCTTGTGGAGCGATTAAAGGTCCAAATATAGCTAGAAGGATGAAAAATAAAACAATTATTGTTCCAACGAGTGCTGCCTTACTTTTTTTAAAGCTTCGCCACGCCTCAGTCCATGGTCCAACTGCCTTTTCTGGTTTCACTGTCATATCAATTGATCTTGTGACTATTTCAGACATACCTTTTTCCCCTCCTAGTTATATTTAATCCTTGAATCAATTACTGTGTATAAAATATCTACTATAAGATTTATCATGACAAACATAAATGCAACGATTAATATTCCTGATTGAATAACTGTATAATCTCGATATCCAATTGCTTCATAAATGTAACGTCCAATACCAGGCCAACTGAAAATTGTCTCGGTTAAAATGGCTCCTCCCAGCAGTAAACCAGTTTGTAGACCAATTACAGTTAAAATAGGAATTAACGCATTTTTTAAAGCGTGTTTATAAACTACTTTTACCATTTTTTGACCTTTAGCTCGCGCTGTACGAATATAATCCGAACGCATAACTTCTAGCATGGAAGACCTTGTCATCCGCGCTATAATCGCCATTGGTATTGTAGCAAGAGCAATTCCAGGTAATATTAAATGTTTAACTACCGTTAAAAATTGGTCATACCTACCTTGAAGCAATGTATCAATTAAATAAAAATGGGTTATTGCTTGAATAGGATCTCTCACTTCTTCACGTCCGGAAGTCGGAAGCCATCCTAAATTAATGCTAAAAGTCCATTGTTCCATTAAACCAAGCCAAAAGATTGGCATTGATACACCGATTAAAGCAATAACCATTGCAATATAATCAAACCAAGAATTTTGGAACCAAGCTGAAATGATGCCAGCGTTCATACCAATTACGACAGCAAGTATCATCGCAAAGAATGCTAATTCAATTGTTGCAGCTAAATATGGCCAAACTTCAGCAGTAATAGGTTGTCTCGTTCGAAGTGACTCTCCTAAATCACCTGTTAATAAACCTTTTAAGTAATCAAAATATTGGATATACCAAGCTTGATCGAGTCCTAATTTCTGACGTAAAGCTGCAATCGATTCTGCTGATGCTTGTTGCCCTAAAATAACTTGTGCAGGATCACCCGGTATCGCCCGAATGATTAAAAAAACGATAAATGTCATTCCTAATAACACAGGTATCAAATGAAGAATCCTTTTCCCTATGTAGTGAAGCATACCGTCACCTCTTTCAAATAGAATGTACCAGGTACATAAACTATTCTAAATATTCAGAATTGTATGTGTACCTGGTACATAAAAATTATTGCATGTATACGTTGTGTAGGCTTTCAGATCCTGTTGGATGTGGTTTGTAATCTGTTACGCCTTTTTTCGCTGCAAGTAATGGTGTTGAATGGGCTAATGGTACCCAAGGCGCATCTTCATGGATAATTTCTTGAGCTTGTTTGTATAATGCAATACGTTTTTCTTCATCAACTTCAGATTGAGCCGCGACTAATAATTCATGAGCTTCATCGCTTGAATAATATGCGTAGTTGTTACTGCCGATATTGTCTTTATCAAGTAATGTATAGATAAAGTTGTCTGCATCACCGTTATCGCCTGTCCAACCTAATAAGAATGCATCCGCCTCACCGTTGTTTGCTTTTTCTAAATAAGTCGCCCATTCGTAGGTCACGATTTTCGAAGGTATACCAACATCAGCTAAATTCTTTTGAATTGCTTCAGCAACTTTTTGTCCATCTGGCATATATGGACGTGGAACTGGCATTGCCCATAGTTCAATTTCTGATCCATCATAGCCAGCCTCAGCTAATAATTGTTTTGCTTTTTCTGGATCATATGGATAGCCTTCAATTTCTTCATTGTATCCACTGATTGATGATGGCATTGGGTTAACCGCTACTTCTGCACGCCCTTCAAAAAATGCATCTACAATTGTTTGTTTATCGATTGCATAGTTCACTGCCTGACGAACTAACTTATTATCAAAAGGTGGACGAGTATTTGTTAATCCAAGATACCCAATATTCATTGATGGACGTTCGATTAGTTGTAAGTCTGCATTGGATTCAATCGATGCCGCATCTGAAGGATTAATACCATCCGCTAAATCGATTTCTCCAGTCGTTAATGCATTTAAACGAGCTGAGTTATCAGGTATTGCTCGGAATATAATCTTGTCTAATTTCGGTAAACCTTCTTGCCAATAATCTGGATTTTTCTCTACAGTAATTGAATCATTGCGCTTCCATTCAACAAATTTAAATGGACCTGTACCAACTGGATTATCCCCAAATGCGTCTCCTGCACTTTCAAATGCAGTAGGTGATGCAATTGCGAATGCACTCATTGCAATATTTTTCAAAAATGGTGCTTGTGGACGTGATAATTCAAATACAACTGTATGCTCATCAGCAGCAGTTACAGTTTTAATAATATCTTGTCCCTCTGCTTTAAACATGGAATGGAAATAGTAAAACTCCTCTTCCGCTCCACCTTTCCATCGTTCAACGTTTTTCACAACTGCTTCAGCGTTGAAATCTGTACCATCATGAAATTTAACACCTTCCTGTAAATGGAACGTATATGTTAAACCATCTTCGCTTACTTCCCACTCTTTAGCTAACCCTGGATGAATTGTTGTATCTTGTTCCCCAAAGTTTAATAACGTTTCAAAAATATTTTCTGTTACTTTATAGGATTCACCATCTGTAACGATAGCAGGATCAAGGGAAACTGAATCTCCACCCCGACCAAACACTAATACTTGTGGCACTTCTTCTGCTGTTTCCTCTGCTGAATCATCATTTGTTTCCGTTGGTTCTTCTGCAGTATTTTCACCACCGCTACATGCAGCTAAAAATACTGAAAGGACAAGTAGTAAAAATAATCCCCATGTCCAAAACTTATTTTTTGTCATAAAAACCCTCCCATTTTTTTCAGACTATCTATGTCATTGTTACTCTTCACTGTATAAGTGGCAGGCAACAGAATGACCCTTTTTAACCTCTACTAAATTAGGAACAGTCATTTTGCAGGTAACAGTTGCATAAGGACATCTAGTATGGAAAGAACAACCTGCATCTGGAGTTGAATTTGCAATATCTCCAGTAATAATTACCTTTTCTCTTTCATATGTTGGATCAGGTATTGGTACAGAAGATAATAGTGCTTGTGTATATGGATGAAGTGGTTCTGCATATAATGATTCACTATCAGCCAGCTCTACTAATCTACCTAAATACATAACACCTACTCGATCACTAATATGTCGAACTACACCTAAATCATGTGCAATAAATATATAAGTAAGCTTTAAATCCTCTTGCAGTCTTTGCATCAGATTCAACACTTGAGCCTGTATAGATACATCAAGAGCAGAAACAGGTTCATCTGCAATAATAAGCTTTGGATTTGTCATTAATGCTCGAGCAATCCCGATTCGTTGGCGCTGTCCACCACTAAACTGATGTGGAAATCTCTTAGCGTGATACGAGCTTAAACCAACAATCTCCAAATATTCCTCCACTTTTTCTTTACGTTCCGTTGCGTTACCAATTCCATGAACAATAAGTGGTTCTTCTAAAATCTTTTTTACTGTATGTCTAGGGTTTAAGGAAGCGTATGGATCTTGGAATACCATTTGAATATCTCGTCTTGCCTTCCTCATCTCACTATTAGATAACGATGAAAGCTCTACACCACTAAAATTGATTGACCCTTCAGTCGGTTCTAAAAGGCGCATAATCATTCTTCCAGTAGTAGATTTTCCGCACCCGGATTCACCTACAATCCCTAGTGTCTCTCCCTCATTCACTTGAAAAGAAACACCGTCGACAGCTTTAACTTCCCCTATTTTTTTGCTTATTGCCCCAGAGCGTTTTGGAAAATACTTTTTTAAGTTATCGACTTTCAATAGTACGTTCGACAATACCAACTCCTCCTTTCTCCTCTAACAAGAAGCATCTTGCTTTATGATTTTTCGAAGATTCATATAATGTCGGATTTTCAGTTACACAACGATCCGTTGCAAATTCACACCTTGGAGCAAAACGACACCCCTCCTGAATAGAGCCTGGTTTTGGTACATTGCCTGGAATGGAATATAAGCTTTCTTTTTTAAACCGCATATCTGGGACAGATTGAATTAACCCTTTTGTATATGGATGTTGAGGATTTTTAAATATTTCACTAACAGAAGCTTCTTCTACTATTTGCCCTGCATACATAACAATTACTCGCTCACATGTTTCAGCAACAACTCCTAAATCATGTGTAATGAGTAATACAGCCGTTTTAAATTGTTTATTTAATTCTTTCATTAACTTTAAAATTTGAGCTTGAATTGTAACATCTAAAGCAGTAGTTGGTTCATCTGCAATTAATAATTTCGGGTTGCATAATAATGCCATTGCAATCATTACACGCTGTCTCATCCCACCAGACAATTGATGTGGATAGTCCTTCATTATCTCTTGCGCTCTAGGCAAACCAACCAACTTCAGCATATCTATCGCTTGATTTGCCGCCTGCTTTTTTTTCATTTTTTTGTTATGGATTAAAATTGCTTCAATCAATTGATTGCCAATTGTGTATAAAGGATTTAATGATGTCATCGGTTCTTGGAAAATCATAGCCACATCTTTTCCACGAACTTTACGCATTTCTTTTTCTGATAGCAGAGTTAAATCAATTTCATCAAGTAAAATTTGACCTGATGTGATTTTTCCAGGAGGAGATGGTACTAAGCCCATAATGGATAATGAAGTTACACTTTTTCCACAACCGGATTCTCCAACAATCCCTAAAATTTCACCTTCATAAATATGAAAATCGATATGATCAACTGCAGGAACCTTTCCGTCATCTGTGAAAAAAGTTGTTTCTAAGTCACTTACTTTTAGTAGTATTTTTCGCTCCATCTTATGCCCCCTTACTAAGTCTTTCAATCGTAATTTCAGATAATTTCTTTTTTCTACTTCAATAATTAAAATGATAGATTTGAAATCTATTAATCATATTTTTTTATGCTAAGATACTGTAACTTATACAGCTTCATCAACATTAATTTGTCGACAGAAATTTACATCTATGATGCTTCAACGCGTTAAACTTCTAACCAACTACTATAGTAAAAACATGCAAAATTTATTGTTTATTTAAGAATTTTTAACATCATTAATAGAAAAACTTCTCAAAAATATAAAATGCCTAGCAAGTCGAATACTGACTTACTAGGCATTTTATTGTCGTTAATTTTTAGTCTAATTTTTGTATTTGGAATAGGTCAAAATATACTTGTTTTTTCTCCATTAATGATTCATGAGTACCTTCTTCAACTAATTTACCATGATCAATAACGAAGATTTTATCTGCATGTGTAATCGTTGATAGTCGGTGTGCAATTATAATCGTCGTTCGATCACTTGCTAATCTATCTAAGGAATCTTGAATTAGCGCTTCACTTTCTAAATCGAGTGCTGACGTCGCTTCATCCAATACTAAAATTGGTGGATTTTTCAAAAATACTCTTGCTATTGCAACACGTTGCTTTTGACCGCCAGACAACTTCACACCGCGCTCGCCAACTTTTGTATCATACCCTTGAGGCAATGTCATAATAAAGTCATGTGCATTAGCAGCTTTTGCAGCAGCTATTACTTCTTCATCAGTAGCATCCGGTTTCCCCATTAAAATATTTTGTTTAACTGAATCACTAAATAAAATATTATCTTGCAACACTATTCCGATTTGTGAGCGTAACGAATTAATCGTCACATCTTTAATATTGATTCCATCAATTTTAACTGCTCCACTTGTAACATCATAAAATCGTGGAAGAAGACTTACAATTGTTGATTTTCCTCCGCCACTCATTCCAACAAAAGCAGCAGTTTCTCCAGGTTTAATGTCAAAATTAATTTGTTCCAATATTAAGTTTCCATCTTTTTCATATTGAAAATCAACATTTTCAAAAGTGACACGTCCTTCAACAGGTGGCAAATTTTTAGCATTTACTTTATTTTGAACGTCATATTCTTCATCCAGCAGTTCAAACATTCTATCCATTGATGCTATTGATTGAGTTAATGTAGTGGAAGAATTGACTAGTCTCCGTAATGGACTATATAGTCTTTCAATATAAGCATAGAACGCTGCCATTGTACCAACTGATAAATCCCCATTTATAACGCGATAGCCAGCATATCCTATCACTAGCAGTGGAGCAATATCTGTAATTGTATTTACAACCGCAAAGGATTTAGCATTCCACTTTGTATGATCAAGGGCGCGATCAAGAAATTCACCATTTTCCTTGTCAAAAATTTTTTGCTCATGTTTTTCAAGAGTGAAGCTTTTTATAATACTTATTCCGCTAACTCGTTCATGTAAATAACTTTGAACGTGTGCTAAAGCCTGTGAACGTTTTCGTGTTAAATCACGCAGTTTACCGAAAAAGTACTTCACACTAATAGCAAAAAACGGTAACGCAATAATTGATACCAACGTTAGCTTTACATCCATCACAAGCATAATTCCGATTGCAATAAGAATTGTTGCAACATCAAGCCATAAATTCATTAAACCAATCATAATAAAGTTTTTCGTTTGTTCTACATCATTAATAACACGGGAAATAACCTCGCCTGCCCGTGTGTTTGCATAATACTTTAAACTTAGTTTTTGTAAATGACCAAATAATTCTTGCCGTATATCAAACAGCACTTTGTTCCCAACATGTTGTGCAAAATATTGACGATAATATTCAATTGGTGGACGGATTACGAAGAATAAAATTACAGTTCCACCTAACCATATTATTAGTTGTTGAATTTTTTCACTATTTGTCAAATCAGGAGCATCGATAATATGATCAATGACGATTTTTATTAAGATTGGAATAAATAATGGAATTGCAAATTTTAAAATACCAATAAGGATGGTTAACATAATTTCCCATCTATATGGCTTCACAAATCGCATATAACGTTTTATACTACCCAACTTATTTATGTCACTTCCTTTAAATTTATATCGCAAAATAATTATGTAAAATGCTTTACGAAATAGTTCTTAATATAAACAAACATCTTATCTACAATAACATAAAAAAAGCCGTCTATTTAAATAAGACGACTTCTTATTAAAAGTTACTTTCTATTCGATTGCATTTCTTTATTAAATAGATAACGGTTCGTCCACACCTCTATAAAATCAGGGGCAAAAGGACCTCTTTTTTGCTTTATCCAGCTAATTAATTTATTAACATTTCGCTTTAAAATTTTGTCAATTACTTCTGGATAACCCATTTCCTTTTTATGTTGTTCATATTCATCTTCGTCGAGTAATGTATATGTCATATCAGGAAAAACCTTTATATCGAGATCATAATCGATATATTTTATTGCATTATTATCAAAGACGTATGGAGAGCTCATATTGCAGTAATAATACACTCCATCTTCACGCAACATACAAATAATGTTAAACCAATGCTCTGCATGAAAGTAACAAATGGAGGGTTCTCTCGTTAGCCATGTTCTACCATCAGATTCTGTAACAAGTGTACGCTCATTTGCACCTATAAATATGTTTTTGGTACCTTTTAAGACCATCGTTTCCTGCCAGACACGGTGGATGCGACCATTGTGCTTATAACTATGTATTTGTATCGTATCTCCTTCATTTGGTATTGCCATTTAAAGCCCACCTTTTCGTCTATGCTATAATCATGTAGCAACTTATTAGGTATATTATAGCAATGCATCCTAAAAACTTGTAGCTAGAAAGAACATAATTTTCATATTAATTAACAAAAATTAACTCAACAATTTTCCTAGAAGTGCTTGTGTCCAATTTATGGACTTTATGATTACATCAAAATATAAAAAATTAAGGTATAGACATTTGTCTATACCTGTAAAGTGAATTCACTTTGTTACTACTTGATTAATTATATTAGTTGTTGTTGTTATTATTATTGTTATTACGTTGGTTGTTACGTTGGTTTTCTTTTTGATTTTGTTGACGTGCTTGTTGGAAATCTTGATCAACTGCAAATTCTTCACGATTGTTGTTATTGTTGTTGTTATTATTGTTGTTGTTATTATTTCTCGCCATCTCAAATTCACCTCCGTGCTAATTATTGTGGTCTGATGAATGAAAGATTATGCGAGTATTATAAAATAAGTCAATTCAGAACATTCAAAATTTTCAACATTGGCACAGACATTGGTAAATGTTTAATCTGCTCTTTTGTAAAGAAGCCTACATTCTTAGGTAAAACAGCTACCTTTTTTATCTCGACTAAATAACATTCCATTTCCCATGTTAAGTGGGAAAATACATGTTTAAATGTTAATAAATCATCGTTCACATAATCCAATATTTCAACACAAAAATCAACTTGAAAATGATCACTAGTTTTAACAATAGCGTCTTTTTCGATTTCAATCATAGGAAATTGCCACATATTTGCTAACAATCCTTCACTAGGTCTTTGCTCTAACAAGTATCGTCCATTTTTATCAAAGCCAACATAAACATCATATTTAATTTTTTTATTTTTTGTTTTCTTTGACTTAATCGGCAATTGATCTGCGTCCCCCTCTTGAAAGGCAGTACAATATTCTCTTACCGGACAGAGCAAACATTTGGGAGAAGTCGGTGTACAAATCATTGCACCAAGATCCATTAAACCTTGGTTAAAGTCCCCTGGATGTTGTTGATCAATTAACATTTCCACTGCTTGTTCGAATACTTTCCGAGTTTTAGGAAGTGCGATATCTTCCTTTATATGTAACACTCTACTTAAAACACGCATAACATTACCGTCTACTGCATGTTCTGGCTTATTGTAGGCTATACTTAAAATTGCTCCAGCTGTATAAGGACCAATACCTTTTAATTTCGAAATATCATGGCGATTTTCCGGTACTTTAGCATTATACTTTTCAACAACTTCTTTTACACCGGCTTGCAAATTTCGTGCTCTAGAGTAATATCCTAACCCTTCCCACATTTTTAACAGTTCTTCTTGAGGAGCATACGCAAGAGATTGCAAAGTTGGATATTTTTCTAAAAATCGATTGTAATAAGGTATAACTGTATCTACACGAGTTTGTTGTAGCATTACTTCAGAAACCCATATTTTATATGGGTCAGATGTACGTCTCCATGGTAAATCACGCTTTTCTTTATTGAACCATTCGACTAAATTTTGTCGAAATTGTTCCTTATATTGATAATTCACGATAACCTCCAGTTAATTGCGATTTTAATTTTTGTAAAAAGGGTATAATATAAACATATGGATTAAGAAATTTTATCCAAAGCGTCAAGTATATGGCCAAATTTCCTTCCATATACAAGGAGTTGATACACTTGGATTCAGGCACACATTTAGTAATGGGAGTTGCTTTAGGCGGACTTGCTTTAGCGGATCCCGTCATAGCAGATAATTCGCTAAGTTTCGCAGCAGTAATGGCTGGAACAATACTTGGTTCACAAGTACCTGACGTTGATACTGTATTGAAACTGCGAAATAATGCAATTTATATAAGGCATCATCGTGGGATTACACACTCCATTCCAGCAGTTATTTTATGGCCAATTGGAATTACTGCTATTTTATCGATAATTTTTCAAGAAACCAATATATTGCACTTATGGCTATGGACATTTTTAGCTGTTATACTGCATGTATTTGTCGATATATTTAATGCTTATGGTACGCAAGCACTTCGCCCCTTTTCAAAGAAATGGATTGCACTTGGTGTTATTAATACATTTGATCCCATTATTTTCGGGCTGCATTGTATTGGTATTTTACTATGGGTATATGGCTTTAACCCGGTCATGATATTTAGTATTATGTATCTCATTATTTTTGGATATTATGTGTTACGCTTCGCCCTGCAAGCAGCTGTTAAAAGAGCAGTTCATCATGCGATACAAGATGAAGAATACGTAATCGTTGCTCCTACTATGCGATTTTTCAATTGGCGAGTAGCAGCAAAATCCAAAACACATTATTATGTTGGCCGAGCGTATGGGCGGACTATTAATATTTATGATAAGTTTGAGATACATCCAATACCAAAAACACCAATTGTTGAAAAGGCATTGGAGGATCCGAATCTAGCTGCATTTATTTCATTTTCTCCATTATATCGATGGGAAATTTCAGAATTGGATAATGGTATCACCGAAGTGCGTTTAATTGATTTGAGATATCGCAGCAATGATCGTTATCCTTTTGTAGCTGTAGCACATGTAGACGAGGAGTTAAATATCGTCAATTCTTATACAGGTTGGATCTATAGTGAAGACAAATTACAGAGAAAATTACAAATTGGGTCTAGTGACTAAGAAAAGCAAAATCCACTAGTTAGCCACGACAAGCGCTAGACGACAAAAACGCACATCACATGTTTTGTTGACACTTGCACATCCATGTTCGGCGTAGGGATCAAATCGCGAAGCTTTTCCAGCTTTCGACCGAGGGGCAGACCATGACCTCGAGGGGCTGGAAGGCTTTCGCTAGACTTTAAAAGTAACGAGGAGTTGTCCATAATTTGGGACGACTCCTCTTTTTCTTCGTTCAAATTTCACACTCAAAGACTATTGAACGTTATCATCTTGTTCATCTAATAAATGCGAATATTTCGGATTACGCCCAGCGAATTCATGAATTTTATCGCCATAGCTTGCAATCCATTGTTTAACAATTTTCTCTGTATATTCTGCGCCACGATAGTCATACCCTGCTTTTGCATAAGTGGACTCAAAATCTGACCAAAGAAGCTCAATCCATGTTCTAGCTTTATTTACTGATAAATAAGGATTTTTTTCAGCTAATTGTTGAGTTAACTGTTCAATAATATGATTTACGTTCACCTTATTTCCCTTCCTTCACTGGTAAAAGAATTGAGATTGGTAATGCTTCCTCATATCGTTCCCCACCTAAACGATAACCCCAAGCAAAACGACCTTTTAAATATTCTACTTTAAAAAATTCACCAGGTGCTCCATCAATTCGATAAATTTCCCCTTTAATAATTGTTTTAGGGTCCATTAAATAAGCTGACGCCATAATTGCTTTTCTTTCATATACAGCAAATTCATTTACAATCCCAAGCTGTTCGGCTTTTCTTGCTTTCTCTTTTAATTTTGCAATTTCTTCTCTTAATTCCTGTTCTGTCATTTGTGCATAACTTTTTTCATTCATGTTCTTGTGTCTCCTTTTCATCAATGAAACGCTCAATTACCTCTAGTGGGAAACCTTTTTGGTATAGGGCTTGTTTTATTTTCATGCGAAGTTCACTGCCTATATATTTTGAAGCATATTTTCTCCAAATTTTTTCTCCTTGAGTGTAAATCATTTGTTGCCATTCTTCATCTTCTCGCTCTAATTGAATTTGGTCAAGTATTTCATTAACTACTGAAAAGGAATATCCTTTTCTCATAAGTATATCTTGCACCTTTTGCTTTATTTGCATTGGAGTTTTTTGGCTATTTGCTTTTATTGTTTTTTGTGCAAGTTCAATCGCAATTTTCAGCTGTTCTTCATATGTAAATGTGTCAAGCACTTTGTTTTGTGTATCCTTATCGATACCCTTTTTAATTAAATCCTGCTTGATTGCTCTAGGACCTTTTTTAGCCGTCTTTTTTTTCGTTTCAAGCAGTGCTTTTGAATAGGTTTCGTCATTTAGAAAACCTAATTTTTCAAGCTTTCTTATCGCTTCTATAATAACTGCCTCACCAAAACCAGCATCTAATAACTTTTTCTTTACTTCATATTCGCTACGCATTTGAAAGCTTAAAAATTGAAGTGCTCTGTTAAAAGCTTTTGAAATCTCATCTTCGTAATTAATTTCATCTATTTCAAATTGATCGAGTATTTTCCCTTTTGATAAACTAAACTTAATAAGTGTAGCTTCATCCACTGCAAATGCATAGTTTTCATTTAAATAAATATTATAACGTTCTGGATTATTTTTTTGACGACTTATTTTTGAAATAACTTGCATAGATACACTCCTTTTAAAGCATAGTATACATGTTTTCGTAGTTTGTTTCATTTTTGTAAATTCGATTTCTTTAATAAAAGTTTCCGAATAATGTAGTTATTTTCGCACATTATAAGCAAAAAGGAGGCTTTATTTTTTATGTGGAAACATCCCATTTTTGGTTTAACCGTGTGTGCAATTGTATTTATGATTGTGTTTAGTTTCGTTAAACCAGATGTTGCGAATGCAAACGCCTATCATTGGGGCTTTACTAAATCTAAAGAAGGTAATCCTGCTGATGCAGGTGCTAAATTTGATACACTTTTGAAAGAAAATGGAGCCTATTACAGAGGTAATCCGAATAAAAAAACAATCTATTTAACATTCGACAGTGGATTTGAAAATGGTTATACAGAAAGTATTTTAGATACTCTTAAAGAAGAAAATGTACCAGCAACATTTTTCTTAACTGGTCATTACTTAACAAGTGCAACAGATTTAGTGAAAAGGATGATTAAAGATGGCCATATAATAGGTAATCATTCTTACGGACATCCCGATATGTCAAAGCTATCAGATGAAGCTTTAGTAGAACAATGGCATAAATTCGATAACAAATTAAAAGAATTAACTGGTGTAGAGCGAACATATTACGTGCGACCACCTAAAGGAATTTTTAGTGTACGTGATCTGCAAGTTGGTAATGAGCTTGGATATACCCACATATTTTGGGATACCGCTTTTGTTGATTGGCATGAAGATTCTACAGTTGGTTGGGAATATGCATATAATGAATTAATGGGTCAATTACATCCAGGAGCTCTTATTTTATTGCATACTGTAGCAAAGCATAATGCAGATGCTCTGCCTAAATTTATACAGGATGCAAAAAAAGAAGGCTATGAGTTTGGTACATTGGATGATTTAGTAATGGATTCTTTACTTGAATAAGAAAAGCGGAAGTGCCCCGTTTAGCCCCGACAAGCGCTGGAGGGACCTGACGAGTGTGCTTGCATACGTGGGAAGGTACCGAAGCGACCTCGAGGGGCTGGGCGCTGTAGCTAGACACTAAAGAAAAACACAAGAATGCTGTTATTAAACAAACATTCTTGCGTTGTTTTTTATCTAAACATTTTTTTCAAGTTTGCCATTTCAATTGCTGATACTGCTGATTCATACCCTTTATTGCCAGCTTTAGTTCCTGCACGTTCAATTGCTTGTTCAATATTTTCAGTTGTTAAAACCCCAAAAATAACCGGAACGTTTGTATCCAACGAAACTTTAGCAATACCTTTTGCAGCTTCATTGCACACATAATCATAGTGGGAAGTTGCACCACGGATAACTGTACCTAATCCTATAACAGCATCATAATTCCCTGTCTCAGCCATTTGTTTTGAGATAAACGGCACTTCAAAGGCACCTGGAACCCAAGCGATATCGATATTATCTTCATTCACACCATGTCTTTTAAGTCCATCCAGTGCACCGTCTAATAATTTACCTGTAATAAACTCATTAAATCGTCCTACAACGATCCCTATTTTTAAATCTGTACCGATTAATTGTGCTTCAAATATTTTTCCCATTGTTATTTCTCCTTTTCAGAACCTTTATAGATTCACTTTATTTTTTTCGTGAAGACGGTATTTAACTAAGTCTTCTATTGATATAATTTTCAAGTTATGCACCTTAGAAAATTCCAACAAACTATCTAGCCTCATCATTTCCCCGTCATCACCCATAATTTCGCAAATTACACCTGCTGGAAATGACCCACAAGCTTGTGCTAAATCGACTGCGGCTTCAGTATGTCCTCGTCTTTCTAAAACTCCATTATCCTTTGCTACTAGCGGAAACACATGGCCTGGTCTTCTGAAATATTGTGGTTTTGCATTTTCATCAATCATTTTTAGAATCGTAAATGAGCGCTCATATGCACTAATACCTGTTGTTGTTTCAACATGATCAACACTTACAGTAAATGCCGTTTGATGATTATCAGTATTATTTTCGACCATTGGATGTAAGTCTAGTTTTTGAGCAAGCTCGTTTGTAATCGGTGTACAAATTAATCCACGACCATATGTAGCCATAAAATTGATATTTTCAGGTGTAGCAAATTCAGCAAGGGATACTAAATCCCCCTCATTTTCTCTATTTTCATCATCCACTACAATGATATTTTTTCCTTCTATTAAATCTTGTAAGGCTTCTTCGATTGTGTTTAGCATGACGACACCACCCTATTTTTACATTATTTTAAAAACCATTTTCTCTTAAAAAATCAAAAGAAATATTTGATTGTTTACTATCATTTTTTCTTAAATGATGTAAAACGTACTTTCCAAGCATATCTGTTTCTATATTTACCTGTTCCCCTACACCTTTCATCCCTAATATCGTTTCAGCATAGGTATGTGGAATAAGTGAAACTGTAACGGTTTGTTCAGTCACTTTAAAAAGTGTTAAGCTCGTACCATCAATCGTAATGGACCCTTTTGGAATGCAGTTTTCAATAAGTTCTTTTGGTACTTCAATCTCGACATACACTGCATTCGATACAACTCTTTTACTTCGTATCGTTCCAACACCATCAACATGTCCAGAAACAATATGCCCTCCGAAACGGCCATTTGCACTCATGGCACGCTCTAGATTAACTAAATCACCTAGCTTAAGCTTATGAATGTTTGTTGCCTTCACAGTCTCTGGCATTACATCAACAGTCATTTCTTCTTTTGTAAAATGGGTAATTGTTAAGCAAACACCATTAACAGCAATACTGTCTCCTAAATGGGCATCAGTAAGTATTTTTGATGCATTAATAGTAATTTTCATGCTTTGATCATCTTTTTTTATGCCAACCACTTTACCCTTTTCTTCTATAATCCCTGTAAACAAATTCTCACCTCTTTTCTAGAAAAGCGAAGGCGGCTCGTTTTGGCTCGACATGCGCTGGCCGACAAAAACGTAACCTCGTGTTACATTGTCGGCACTCGCACATCCATGTGCATCGGAAGCTTCCGCCAAGCGTGCTTGCACGCGCAGAAGGAAGCTGAAACGACACGAGAGTAGACATGCGGAGCTAGACACTCTTCATATTTTTTAACATAAAAATAAAAACCCCTTAGTAAATCCTAAGGAGTTTGGGAGCATCTTAAAAAGGCATAGCAAAATAAACTTTTTGAAAGTTATTTTTTCAAAAAGCGCCTATCATCCTTCTCCCATCCAGACTTTAACTGTCGGCTTTGGATTCGCACCAAATCCTGCTCATACAAGCTCGCGGGCTTAGAAAATTACTTCATCACCGCCGATTGGGAATTTCACCCGACCCCGAAGGACTAACTGAAACAAATTGTTCAGCCATTCATTATTAAATTGTTTTAATTAAAATAAAAATCCCGATCAGGTATAAGATCGGGATTAGGTGTTGTGTAAAAAATTGAATGACAAATAAAACTATTAAATATCTATAATTTAATAGTAAGTCAAACTTTACACTCCTTCTCCCATCCAGACTATACTGTCGGCTTTGGATTCACACCAAATCCTGCTCATAACAAGCTCACGGGCTTAGAAAATTACTTCATCACCGTCGATTGGGAATTTCACCCGACCCCGAAGGAATTTTTATTTAATTATTTTAAAGATACCACTAAATTGTATGATTATCCATTAAATAATATTTTGTTGAATAATCCTTTCCATAGACATACTAACTAATAAGGAAATTTCTTCACTTGCTTTACCTTCTTGCTTCGCTATAATGGTTAAATGAACTTATTAAAGGACGTGAGCTTTTTGAGCGATAAAGTATTAATGGAAGTTGGACAAAAATTTCCTTTAACAATAAAACGGCTTGGTATTAACGGTGAGGGTGTAGGATTTTATAAAAGGAATGTAGTGTTTGTAAAAGGCGCTTTGCCTGGTGAAGAAGTGACAGTAAAAGTTTCTAAAGTACAACGAAATTTTGCAGAGGCTGATATTTTAAACGTAAGAAAAGCTTCAAATGATCGTCAGGAGCCAATTTGCCCGATTTATAATGAATGTGGTGGCTGTCAGCTTCAACATATAACATATGAGGGTCAGTTAAGGGAAAAGCGCGATATGGTTATACAAGCCCTTGAGAAATACGTAAAACCAATAGCTGAAACTGTAGAAATTCGTCCAACACTCGGCATGGACAATCCTTGGCATTACCGCAATAAAAGTAGTTTCCAAGTACGTAAAGAAGGAAAACGTGTATATGCAGGACTTTATGCAGAAGGAACTAATAAGCTTCTTAATATTAACGATTGTGCCGTTCAACATCCGTTAACATCAAAAATAACAGTCGGCACACGAAAAATATTGCAAAAACTAAACATTTCAATTTATGATGGAAAATCACTAAATGGTATAGTAAGAACAATCGTTGTTCGAACTGGTATTAAAACAGGTGAAACACAAGTTTGTCTTGTAACGACACGAAAGGATTTGCCTCATAAAGATGAATTAATCGAACGTATGTTAAAGATTGATCCAAGCATTGTATCAATTACGCAAAATATTAACCGCGAAAAAACATCTCTTATTTTTGGAGATGAGACAGTTGTTTTATACGGTAAAGAAACTATTCATGAAAATTTAGGAGAGTTAGCATTTGATCTTTCGTCACGTGCCTTCTTCCAATTAAATCCTGAGCAAACCGTTCATTTATATGATGAAATTAAAACAGCTGCTGCTTTAACTGGCACTGAAAAAGTTGTTGATGCTTATTGCGGAGTTGGAACAATCGGATTGTGGCTTGCCCCTCATGCAAAAGAGATTCGAGGTATGGATGTTGTACCAGAAAGTGTTGAAGATGCAAAGAAAAACGCACGGAACCACGGATTTAAACATGCTCGCTACTATACTGGAACTGCTGAAGAATGGTTAGCAAAATGGAAAAAAGAAGGCTTTATTCCTGATGTAGTGACAGTCGATCCACCTCGCACAGGTTTAGCTCCAAGCTTCATAAAAACGGTTATGAAAATTAAACCAAAGCGCTTTGTTTACACTTCTTGTAACCCATCTACTTTTGCAAAAGACTTACAAGAGCTAACAAAGTTATATAAAGTGGAATATATACAACCAGTTGATATGTTCCCGCAAACTGCTAGAGTTGAAATTGTTGCTAAACTTACATTAAAAAAAATATAAAAATTGAGCCAGTTTGAATGCCACTTCAAATTGGCTCTTTTCATTTTATTTTATCGAAAGATTAATATCCCTATCTCTAAAACCTTTAGATACATTAAAATATTAGATTAAACACTAATTGCATAAAAATATGGGCAAACATATGGGCAATGATTCCATATTCCAATCCCTTTTTCCAATAAAGATATCCAAAGAAAATTCCGCCAATTCCATTTAGAATTAAGCTTCTTACGATTAATGTCGCTGTTAACTCCCCAAACAACATTTCTGTTGCTGGAAAATGTCCGACTGCAAACAATATAGCTGCAATGATTATCGCCATCCAATAATAACCATTACTTAATGTATCCTTTGTTTTTCTAAAAATTTTCATCATAAGCCAAATTAATAATGACATGATGAATAATCGCATTAAAAGCTCTTCAAATACGCCACCGTAAAAAACTCCTGCCATAAGCGTTAATAGAGAAAACTGCGAGTTACTTCCAGCCAGTTCCTCCACCTTATATTGATAATAAAAATGGTCGGCTCCAGTGATAATAAAAGCTGTAATAAACCCAAACAAAATTGATAAAAATAATCCAAACTTATCAAATTTAATTTTTTCCTTATTCACTATTGCATCTAAAATGGATATTGATAATCCTATTTTACGTGCTAACTTAATTCCAATTAACGAAAGAAAAAAGTCATGATTAATAATTGCAGTGAACTTACAATTAATAAAGCAGTGTAATGCATTGGCATTGATGCCATTAACAGCTCATATTTCTCTGGCATTATAACTTGTAAAGAATTTAATTGTGATGGTACAACAAACATTCCCCCAACAAAACATACAACCGAAATAATTAATGAAATAATCAAATCTTTTTTCATACAAATCTCCACAACATCAAATTAATTTATATAAGCAAAAACTAAAATGATTATTATTGGTAATATTAAAATAATGTATCCTATTGGATTTGCAAAATTAATTGTCCATCCAACACCAAAACGTTTTTCAACAAAGATAGACGGATCATTTTTATTAAAGTAGAACATACCGCCCTTCCAGTATTGGTCTTCATCGATATCCATAATTTGTTTACTTTCAGAAACATCGACCACTTTATCTGAGCTACCAACTTTTAATCCAAAAATTAATGTTCCAATAAGAATTATAATTAAGAAAACTAACGGTAAAGCTAGCATTACATAATCTGAAACGATATTTGGATGAATCGTTGTTAATTGGAAATAACTCATTAGCATTGTAATTGCCAATAACGTAAACAACATAAACCAGCTTGAATATTTTCTTAAAGATAATTGTCTATTACGAGAAGATTGTAAATTAGTCGCACTTAGTTTAATGCCTGAGTTTTTCGTTGCAATATGAATTCCTAAAAACATCAATTGCATCACTAATAAAAATACAATCATTTGAATCGATGAAAATAGTGTTTTTTCCGTAAAAGCATCTGGTTTTCCATTTGGTCCCCAATGCGTTGGAATTTCATTTGGCAATAAATTATAGTTCAAAATTGTATAAATAATTAAACCTATTGAAATTAACATTGGCAATATATACACATACCACGGCAACATTTCATCTTGATTACGAACTGATAAATCTGTCACCTTTATTTGCTTTAAATTTTCAGTCCATTTATTTTTATTCTTTAATTGCTTCGTTTTTCCATGATAATAAAAATACCAAGATAAGCTAATGAAAATTAATGCAAATTCAATAATTGCACCAGCTATTGCAATTTGCTCGTCTAAACGTTCGCTTGTCAATGCCCAAATAACATAAGCAACAATTATAGCAGCAGATAAAAGAGCCACACTTATTGCATACTGTTTTTTATATTTTCTTATTGATTGATTTTGAATATATTGAACTGGTATTGTCACACCAAATACTACTGTCCGCTTCATTAAATAAGGTATTATCGTTTGAATAACAGCTATAAAAATTGTAATAATTAGAAAAACAATAATGGACATGGATTTTCCTCCTTTACCTTTCCTTCATTTCTCCCATTATAGAGATAATTAAATCTTGTATTTCTTCTTTCCCCATTCCAAACACAAGTGCTTCTGCAATATGAGGTTTTAATTCAGAAACTAACCTACTTTTTGTTTCTTCATTAATATTGTTAATCGGTGAAATAATTGCACCTGATTTTGGGATAATTTTAATAATCCCCTTTTTTTCTAACTCATGATAGCTTTTATTTACTGTGTGCATATTAACACCAAGATCTGCAGCAAATGCTCTAACTGAAGGTAATGAATCGCCAGGTTTAATAAATCCTCGAGCAATCCCTTCAATTATTTGATTTGTTAGTTGTGTGTAGATTGGTATATCCGATTCAGCTTCTATTTGAATAATCACATACGCCCCTCCAATCTGTTCTATATTTATTATAACAATATTGTTCTATAAATGCTAGAACAATTTTTATTTAATATTTCCACAAAAAAATCTGCTCATTTCTAAAAATGAGCAGATTTACATTTATTATTTTTTGAAGGTATCCATAACACTATTTCAACTATTAATAAAATTACAACAATCCATCCTAAAGCTTTCATGATTGCAATTTGAAAATTTAAATCAGTATTTCGGTCTCCATAGTGAATTAAGTTAAAGGGAAAATAATATAACATCCCAAATGTAAAATTTCTAGACCATTGAGATATATGATAGTTAAAAATCCCTTCTACAATTCCATACATTTTAATTCTTGAAATACCTCGAAGAATTTCAAGAAACTCTACAAAGATAAAAAGACTAAAAGCAATAAACCAAACGAATAGTAAAGTTTGAATTTCGAAAGAATGTGTTAATGTCATTGCTAATCCTGTAATCGACAGCGCCCCATGAATTATGCAATCCGTATTTTTCCAATCATGAAGATTGAATCTATTTTTATCGAAACGAATGAAAATGAGACTAATTGAAAATATATATAACCCGATACCTTAATAAAATCATCCAAACCATTGGCTGATGAAAGGTTTCAAGTATTAAACAAGCTATTGATTGGGTACTAACTGTCGTTAATAATATGACACCGTGTACATTTTTAATTTCATTACTGAAGACAAGCTAAAAATAAAAAAATTAACCAAGCTAAACAATTTAAATATACAAGAAATTGTATCCAAACAATTTAGGTAATTGTTGATGCACTAATATTGTTATAACTGATGTTGCTGCAATCAAAGTTCCTAATCCAAAGCTTTGTATATGCTGATTCCATAATTTTTTTAAAAACTCTTCATTAAATAGTGAACAAATAAATCTAATTATAATAACAATCCATAACATTACAACAATACTTAATAATAATTTAAAAAAGTACTCTATATATGTAAATTGATGTATTGACCCTAGTAAAAAAATCCCCATTGCCATTATGACGGAACCAGAAGCTACATCAAAAGGGCCTATCATTTTTTTTCATTTCAACTCACTCCAACATATTATTATAAAATTCATTATAAACTTTGACTGTCGTTTTATGGAATCGTGTTAAATGGAACATAATTTCTCCATTTCTGTTTACTCTATAAGGAAACGGGAATATGGATAGAAACCTCATAAATAATTTCTATTTTTAACATATTTTTTGTCGAAAAATGATTGATAGTAAAAAAATATTTATGTATAATCTGTTTTATTGCTTATTAATTAGCCTCACCGTTGTAAGAACAGGTGTTAGGCGTATTTTAAGGGGGTTATAAAGAATTGGGTAAAGCATTGATTATTGGAGCTGGCGGTGTAGCTAGTGTAGTGGTACACAAATGTGTACAAAATTCGCAAACGTTCGAGGAGATTATGATCGCTAGTCGAACTAAGTCAAAATGCGACGCTTTAAAAGAAAAATTAGACGGCGGTAAAACAATTATCCATACAGCACAAGTTGATGCGGATAATGTTGACGAACTTGTTGAATTAATCAATGGATTTAAACCAGATGTGGTAATTAACGTAGCTTTACCATATCAAGACTTAACTATTATGGATGCATGTTTAGAAACAGGTGTGCATTATGTTGATACTGCAAACTATGAGCCACCTGAAACAGCTAAATTTGAATATAAATGGCAATGGGCTTACAAAGAGAAGTTCGAAAAAGCTGGTCTTACTGCACTTTTAGGTAGCGGCTTTGACCCAGGTGTAACAGGAGTATTCTCAGCATATGCACTAAAACATCACTTCGATGAAATTCATTACATCGATATTTTAGATGCGAATGCTGGTGATCACGGTTATCCTTTCGCTACAAACTTCAACCCAGAAATTAATATCCGTGAAATTACAGCAAACGGACGTTACTGGAAAGACGGCAAATGGGTAGAAACTGAACCTTTAGAGTACAAAGAAGTTTATAACTTCCCTGAAATTGGCCCTAAAGATATGTACCTTCTATATCATGAAGAATTAGAATCATTAGCAAAAAATATTACAGGTATTAAACAAATCCGTTTCTGGATGACATTCTCTGAAAAATATTTAACGCACCTACGAGTTATAGAAAACGTTGGTATGACTTCAATTGAACCAATCGAATTTGAAGGTCAAATGATCCAACCTCTTCAATTCTTAAAAGCTGTTTTACCTGATCCTGCATCACTTGGACCACGTACTAAAGGTAAAACAAATATCGGTTGTATCTTCCGTGGAATTAAAGATGGTAAAGAAAAAACTTACTACGTATATAACGTATGTGACCATGAAGAATGTTACCGTGAAGTTGGATCTCAAGCGATTTCATATACAACTGGTGTACCAGCAATGATTGGTGCAATGCTTGTAATGAACGGCGAGTGGCAAAAGCCTGGTGTTTGGAATGTTGAAGAATTCGATCCAGATCCATTCATGGAAGCACTAAACAAATGGGGTCTTCCATGGCAAGAAAGTCATAATCCTGAATTACTTGACCTTGATTTAGAAGAAAAAGTAGAGGCTAAGTAAAATGAAAACGATCGATTGGAAAGCAGCGCCGTCCCCTAGCTATGTAGTGGACGAGCGCTTGCTTATGCGCAACTTAGAAATTTTAAAATCTGTTCAAGATCGAACAGGATGTGATATTTTACTTGCTCTTAAAGGTTTTTCAATGTTTTCTACATTTCCAATGGTACGTAAGTATTTAAAAGGGATTACATCGAGTTCTTTATTCGAAGCTCGCCTTGGCTATGAGGAATTCGGTAAAGAAGTACATGCCTATGCACCTGCTTATGCTGAGCATGAAATTGACGAATACTTAAAATATGTTGATCATATTGTATTCAATTCCTTTGACCAATTAAACAAGTACAAAGAAAAAGTACAAAGTTTAGACAAGCACGTATCCATTGGATTGCGTGTTAACCCAGGTTATTCAGAAGTTGAAACAGAACTATATGATCCATGTGCATTAAATTCTCGCCTTGGTATTCCATTCGAACAATTCCGTCCAGATGAACTAGATGGAGTTGAAGGAATCCATTTTCATGCGATGTGTGAACAAAACTCAGATGTGTTAGAACGAATTATCCCACATTTCGAGGAAAAATACGGACCTTATTTACATCAAATGAAATGGGTGAATTTTGGTGGCGGTCACCATATTACTCGCCCTGATTATGATGTAGATAAATTAGTTAATATTATTAACTATATTAAAGATAAATATGATGTACATGTTATTTTAGAGCCAGGTGAAGCAATTGCTTTAAATACTGGTTACTTAGTAACAACTGTACTTGATGTTGTGAAAAATGGAATGGACATTGCCATTTTAGATACTTCAGCAACATGTCATATGCCAGACGTTCTAGAAATGCCCTACCGTCCACAAATCATTGGCGCGAGTACACCAAACGATAAACCATATACTTACCGTTTAGGTGGTATGACTTGTTTAGCTGGTGATGTGATTGGTGACTATTCCTTCGATGAACCTCTAAAAGCCGGAGACAAAATTGTGTTCACTGATATGGCTCACTACACAATGGTGAAAAACCATATGTTTAACGGTGTAAACTTACCGAGCATTTGCTTATTCAACGAAGAAGAAGGCGTAAAAGTCATTCGTAAGTTTGGCTATGAAGACTATCGAAACAGACTGTCATAGAACTTGTACCAGGTACACACACAGTTCTGAAATTTTTATACAATTTAAGGCGCTACATGAGAAGTTTCTCGTGTAGCGCCTTTTTGTTTAATCTGTTATCGGTTTCAAACTTTTTCCAAAGAAGAAAACAATAAAAAACATAATCAATAATATAGCTGCGATAAATAATAAAAAACTAATGTTTTGAACTAACTGTAAGTATAAACCCCCAACAAAAGGTCCAGTGAGACTACCTAAGCTAAAGAATATTCCGCACAGCAAATTTCCTGTTGGTAAAAGCTCCTTTGGGGTAAGATCCGCCATATACGTTATACCCATTGAAAATAATGAGCCTAAAAACATACCTGACAATAAAAACACTGCTAAAACTATAAACTGAAATTGCTCTAGTAAACTACCTAAACCAAATACAACTGCACCTACAAAAAATGTTACTAAAATAACTTTTCTTCTTCCAACCTTATCTCCAATAATTCCGATAGGTACTTGAGTTAAAATTCCCCCTATTGAAAATGCCGCTAAAATGATCGATACGATAGATACATCAAAATCTTTCCGAAGGGCATAGACTGGAAACAAAGCATTCAATGACGTTTCTAATACGCCATATACAAATGGTGGCAAAAACGCAACCCATGCATACTTAAAGGATAATTTATATCGAGTAATACTATTCGCTTCATTATTGTCCCCTTTTAATACTTCTGGATGTTCATTTCGAACAAAAAATACCGTAGACCACGCAATGATACAAAGTATTGAAGATAATATAAATGGAAGTGTTTGAGATATTTTAACTAGATTCACCATTAACGGACCGACTGCAAATCCAACACCAAAAGACAAACCATATATGGACATACTCTTCCCTAAACTTCCTTTAGGGGCTGAACTTGTCAACCATGTTTGAGTTGCAAAATGAAGGCAATGATCCCCTATTCCAATAAACAAGCGTAAAATGAACCAAAACAAAACATTTTGCCAAAGGGGGAATAATAATAAGGAAATAAAAACAATTGCTCCTCCAAACACTATAATTGCTTTATAACCGAACTTTCTTAAAGGCTGTTCAATGAATGGTGAAATCAACAATGTTCCTATATATAATCCTGTAGCATTTAATCCATTTAAAGTTGCAGAAACACCTTCTTTTTCAAAAATAACAGAAATAAGAGGTAGTAACATTCCTTGTGAAAAGCCTGAAATTGAAACAATAGCGATCAAAGTCCAAAATCTTCGTTGTTCATAATTATTTGTTGCTAACATGTTCGCCCTCCAACATACAATCCCAAATCTGCGTACTATGTTAACATATCAATTGGAAAATAGCTTCAAAAATTTCCAACAATAAAATTGTAAGCTCATAAGTTCAGTAATGAAAGTATGTTCCCCACCTAACCGTAAAAGAATCTGGCTTTATTCTAATTGCGCAAGGCATTTTACCCTCAAATCTAAATTTTACAACGCTAAAAAACCCTAGTGACATCAATAACGAATGTGCACTAGGGCTTTCATATTTCGGTTAACTCCATTTTCAGTTGCATAAACTACAATTCGGCATTTTGATAGCCGAAAAATTGTTTAAACTCCCTCCTTTTCATAAATTGAGTGAGCATTTGTTTTCGACCATCTCCTTTACTTCTAATTAATATAAATTTAACACAACAATTCAATTATGTAAATATTCAGAATTAAAAACAATTTAATTGATTCTATGGACCTATTTTCATTCAAAAGTCTATTTCAACATAATATTTGAATATTATCCATAAATTCGCTATGATGGTCATGACGAAAGAGGTGGATTTATGTCGAACCCAATTACAGATAAAAATAAGCAAGTCAATTATTTAAAAGAACGTCTTCAAATTTTCGTAGAGGTACTAGATGCTATCGATCCAGAAACAGCAGATATAGAAGATATCGATAGACTAATCCAAATTATCGATGATGTCGAAGAAAAGATAGATCAGTTCCATAATCGTAATGAGTTTACAAAAGAGTAACACACGTGGCCAAGCATCAATGCTTGGTTTCTTTTTCTTTACATAACTATTAATCTATCACTCTTTTTTTCACGAAGTTAAAAAGGTATAATATAGCTTGGAGTGTAAATTTCAAAATATTCTGGGGGGAATATATATGTCACAAGTAGCAACTTCTTATTTACAAACTTTAGAAAAAAGTCTTTATGATTTAGTAACTGAAACATCAACGAACTTACCTGCCGATGTTCGTCGAGCAATTAAAAAAGCAAAAGAAGCAGAAAATGCTGGAACTCGTGCTGCAATGAGCTTAGACACAATTACTAACAACATCGTTATGGCAGAAGATAATGTATCACCAATTTGCCAAGACACAGGCTTACCTACTTTTAAAGTAAAAACTCCTGTTGGCGTAAACCAAATTGAAATTAAAAAAATGATTCGCAATGCTGTTGTACAAGCTACAAAAGATGCAAAATTACGTCCAAACTCAGTTGATTCTTTAACTGGTAAAAACAGCGGTGACAACTTAGGAGAAGGTGTTCCTGTAGTAAAATTCGAGCAATGGGAAAAAGACTACATAGAAGTTAAATTAATTCTTAAAGGTGGCGGCTGTGAAAACAAAAACATTCAATACAGCTTACCTTGTGAATTAGAAGGTCTTGGTCGTGCTGGGCGTGACTTAGATGGTATCCGTAAATGTATCCTACATTCAGTATGGCAAGCACAAGGACAAGGATGTTCAGCTGGATTCATCGGTGTAGGTATCGGTGGTGACCGTTCATCAGGATATGATTTAGCAAAAGAACAATTATTCCGTCATGTAGATGATGTAAATCCAAATGAAGACTTAGCTAAACTTGAAGAATATATCGTTGAAAAAGCTAATACTTTTGGTGTTGGAACAATGGGCTTCGGTGGTGAAGCGACATTACTTGGTTGTAAAATTGGTGTAATGCATCGTATTCCAGCATCATTCTATGTATCAGTTGCTTATAACTGTTGGGCTTACCGTCGTATGGCGATTGATATCGATCCGAACACTGGTGAAATCATGAAATGGCATTACCAAGAAGGCGAAAAAATCTCTTTCCGTGATGAACCAAAAACTGAAAATAAATCTGAAAATAAAGTAGTAGAATTAAAAGCACCTATTACTGAAGAACAAATTCGCGCTCTTAAAGTTGGTGACGTTGTTAAAATTAGTGGACGTATGTACACTGGACGCGATGCAATCCACCATCACTTAATGAGCCATGATGCACCTGTTGATTTAAACGGACAAATTATTTATCACTGCGGTCCTGTTATGGCAAAAGACGAAGCTGGAAATTGGACGGTTAAAGCAGCTGGTCCAACTACTTCTATTCGTGAGGAGCCATATCAAGGCGACATTATGAAAAAATTCGGGATCCGCGCTGTAATCGGTAAAGGTGGTATGGGGCCAAAAACTCTTGCTGCACTTAAAGAACACGGTGGCGTTTACTTAAATGCAATCGGTGGAGCTGCTCAATATTATGCTGATTGTATCAAGTCCGTAGACGGCGTTGATTTACAAGAATTCGGTATTCCTGAAGCAATGTGGCACTTAACTGTTGAAGACTTCACAGCAGTAGTTACAATGGACTCACACGGTAATTCATTACACGCAGACGTTGAAAAATCATCATTAGAAAAACTATCTCAGTATGCAGAGAGAGTATTCTAATATAGAAAAATACCTCTATTTTTCTAAGAATTCTTTATTACTGGTTTTTATTTTAACTCTGCTGCGCGAAAGGCGAAGCCGTCAGCGATAATGCAGAGAGAGTATTCTAATATAGAAAAATACCTCTATTTTTCTAAGAAATTCTTTATTATTGGTTTTTATTTTAACTCTGCTGCGCGAAAGGCAAAGCTGACAGCGATAGCCGCAGAGAGAGTATTCTAATTTAATAAAACAATCCCGTTGAAAACTTTAAAGCATCAACGGGATTTTTTATTTTAATCATTTACTATATTATTTATTGATATAGCTTCCCACCAGATTCCTTAAACTCTTTCGCCTTTTCCTTAAGCCCTTCCTCTATCATTTTCTCTGCTTCAAATTTATTTTCTTTTACATAATTACGAATATCATGAGAAATTCGCATACTACAAAACTTCGGTCCACACATAGAGCAAAAATGAGCTACTTTTGCCCCCTCAGCTGGCAAAGTTTCATCATGATATTCCATCGCACGCTCAGGATCTAATGATAAGTTAAACTGATCTCTCCAACGGAATTCAAAACGAGCTTTCGAAAGTGCATTATCTCTTTTTTGAGCTCCTGGATGACCTTTTGCTAAGTCAGCTGCATGGGCTGCAATTTTATAAGTAATTACGCCCTCTCGCACATCATCTCTATTAGGTAAACCTAAGTGTTCCTTTGGTGTAACATAGCAAAGCATTGCTGTTCCATACCAACCAATCATTGCAGCACCAATAGCTGATGTTATATGATCATAACCGGGAGCTATATCTGTTGTAAGAGGTCCTAATGTATAAAATGGTGCTTCCTTACAAATCTCTAGCTGCTTATCCATATTTTCCTTAATTAAATGCATTGGAACATGACCAGGACCTTCAACCATAACTTGTACATCATGCTCCCAAGCAATTTTTGTTAATTCCCCTAAAGTCTCTAATTCTGCAAACTGTGCTTCATCATTTGCGTCCTGTATAGAGCCTGGGCGTAAGCCATCCCCAAGCGAAAATGCCACATCATACGTTTTCATAATTTCACAGATTTCTTCAAAGTGCGTATATAAAAAGTTTTCTTTATGGTGATATAAACACCATTGAGCCATAATCGATCCACCACGAGAAACAATGCCTGTTAAACGGTCAGTTGTTAATGGAATATATCGTAAAAGGACGCCGGCATGAATTGTAAAGTAGTCTACCCCTTGCTCTGCTTGTTCAATTAAAGTATCACGATAAACTTCCCAAGTAAGATCCTCTGCTATGCCATTTACTTTTTCAAGAGCTTGATATATCGGAACAGTGCCTACCGGGACGGCAGAATTGCGAATTATCCATTCACGAGTTGTATGAATGTTTTTTCCCGTTGATAAATCCATAATTGTATCAGCGCCCCAACGTGTTGCCCAAGTCATTTTTTCAACTTCCTCTTCAATGGAAGATGAAACTGCTGAATTTCCAATGTTTGCGTTGATTTTAACATGAAAATTACGCCCAATAATCATCGGTTCTAGCTCAGGATGATTGATATTTGAAGGAATAATTGCTCTTCCCTTTGCTACCTCACTACGTACATATTCAGGATCCATGTTTTCTCTAATAGCGATAAACTCCATCTCGGGAGTGATTATTCCCTTTTTTGCGTAATGAAGCTGCGTTACATTTTTTCCTTTTTTTGCACGCAGCGATTTACGTTTAAGATTTGGAAAAGTTTTTTGATTAGCTCGCGGGTCATTTTCATTTTTATAACCATTATCTTCAGGCTTTATTTGCCGCCCTTCATATTCTTCAACATCCTGGCGTTCATGAATCCAATTACTACGAAGAGCTGGTAACCCCTTTGTAAAATCTGCTGAATAATTAGGATCTGTGTAAGGCCCACTCGTATCATAAATCCGAATTGGTGGATTGTCCTCTTCTCCAAATGTACTTGTTGTTGGACTTAGTGCAATTTCACGCATTGGAACTCTTATATCTTCCCTTGAACCGACAACATAAACTTTTTTACTGCCCGGAAAGTTGGACATAGTGGAAATACTTTCTTTGTTAAATGAACTAGTTGACATAAAAAAATCTCTCCCTTTAAAAGTGTTAAAGGACGAGATCTAGAACAAAACAGTAGTAGTTAGACAATATCTACAACAAAAAAAGCTGAATCCATTCAATACAGATGGACCCAGCATAATATGTAGAAATATTTACATATACCGAAAGTTTCTAACTTCCCTACGCTGGCATGATCCAGATCAGGTCCAAAGGGTCAAGAAACTTCAATGTGTTTCCCTCTCAGCCCAACTCATTGGACTCCCCTAGTTATTGCTATTCAATTACATCTTATTATAGATAATTTAGCAAATTTAGAAAAGGATAATTTCAAAAATGATTTATTTTCCCTACTTATTAAATCCATCAACATAACTATAAAAGTTTCTACACAATCCCTCTTTATAAATCATCAAATACAAGTGGAACAATTTTTTATTAATTCATTTTACAACCAACACCTTTTATATTATAATAATTATAAATTAATAAGAATTATAGATTAAATGAAAACAGTTATCATTATTGATAAATCAATAGTTTGATATTGATATTCATTATCAAAAGGAGGATATAATGGGTAGTTCTAATCGAGAAAACGATAATATAATTGAGAAAATTAAAGAACATGGAGAACTAATAGCCGCTCTTCTATCTGGTTTACTTATTTTGCTTGCTTGGAGATTGGAATCTAGTGGTTTAAATACCGCCGCAATCATTGCATACTTAAGTGCTTTTTTCATCGGCGGTTATTCAAAAGCAAAAGAAGGTATTCTTGATACGCTTGAAAATAAAACGTTAAATGTTGAATTATTAATGATTTTAGCAGCCATTGGTTCTGCAATTATTGGTTACTGGACTGAAGGTGCGGTACTAATCTTTATTTTTGCATTAAGCGGTGCTCTTGAAACTTATGCTATGAATAAAAACAAACGAGAAATTACAGCACTAATGAATCTACAACCTGAAGAAGCATGGTTAGTTCGAGGTACCTTTGAACCAATAAAGGTTTCTGTTTCTTCTCTAACAGTTGGCGATCATTTATTAATAAAACCAGGTGAACGCATTCCTGCTGATGGTCAAATTCTTAAAGGAACTTCTACGATTGATGAATCTGCCATTAGTGGAGAATCTATGCCTGTTACAAAACAAACTGGTGACTATGTCTATGCTGGAACTGTAAACTTAAATGGAACATTGACTATTAATATGACAAAACCAAATTCAGAAACGATGTTCCAAAAAATTATTACTTTAGTTCAATCAGCACAAAGTGAAAAATCACCATCTCAGCAATTTATCGAAAAATTTGAAGGTACTTATGTTAAATTTGTTCTTTTAGCTGTTGCTTTAATGCTTTTCCTACCACATTATTTACTAGGTTGGGATTGGACAACAACATTTTATCGTGCAATGGTACTACTAGTGGTTGCTTCCCCTTGCGCACTTGTTGCATCAATTATGCCTGCAACTTTAGCTGCTATTTCTAACGGAGCTAAAAAAGGTGTTCTCTTTAAAGGCGGATTACATCTAGAAAATCTAAGTGTTCTTAAACTATTGGCCGTTGATAAAACTGGAACTTTAACTGTTGGAACTCCTGTAGTAACAGATATCATTGTAAGAGAAGATTTAGATCAAACAAATACGATTGCTCTTTTAGCATCTATTGAATCACAATCAAATCACCCCCTTGCACAAGCAATTATGAAATATGTAAAGGAACATAATATTCCCACTATACAAGGGATTGATATAGAAGATGTTCCTGGATGGGGTTTAAAGGCAAAAATAGATGGCCATAGCTTTATCGTTGGAAAACCTGATTTTGTAGGACGTGAAGAGGCAAATAACTTTGCTAATTCAGCTGCTGAAAAATTAGCGGAAGAAGGAAAAACAGTTATTTTCATGCGTGATGAAATAGGGATTGCAACCCTTGTTGCAATGAAAGATACTGTACGAGAAGAAGCGAAGCATGCTATTAAATTATTAAAAGAACTTGGAATTCATGTTTCAATGCTTACTGGAGACAATGAAAAAACTGCAAAAGCAATCGCAAAAGAAGCGAATGTAAATGAATACATTGCAGAGTGTCTTCCTGAAACAAAAGTAAATTATATGAAAGACTATTTAACAAACTATAAATATGCTGGAATGGTAGGGGATGGTATTAATGATGCCCCTGCTCTAGCAACAGCAACAGTCGGAATTGCGATGGGCGGAGGTACAGATGTTGCTTTAGAAACAGCGGACGTTGTTTTAATGAAAAATGATTTATCTAAAATTGCTTATGCAATTCGATTATCACGAAAAATGCAACGTATCGTAAAGCAAAATATTATCTTCTCCATAGCTGTAATCGCCCTTCTAATTTGTTCAAACTTTTTACAAATAGTCGATTTGCCTTTTGGTGTTATCGGTCATGAAGGTAGTACAATATTAGTAATTTTAAATGGACTTCGCATGTTAAATAAAAACGTATAAAATAAAAATGACCCAAAATATTGGATTTCGGGTCATTTTTTTATTTCCGCTATTTTTTCCTTTTTTCAATTTTAGCGAGTTTCCTTCTTTGCATCGAAGCGTTTAATAATCCACCAAAAATTAATATCATTCCAGTCATATATAGCCAGAGCATTAATACAATAACACTAGCAATACTTCCATACGTCGAGGCAAAATTGCCAAAATTATTTACATAGTATGAAAAACCGTAAATTAACATTACCCATGAAATGGTTGAAAAAATAGCACCTGGCAAAACACTTGTAAAATGTAATCTTGGATCTGTATTCGGAATAATCCAATACATTAAAGTCAATATAACGAAAATAAGTATTGGTGGTAAAATCCAACGTACAATCCTCCAAAAATCAGCAAAGGTTTCTTCTACACCTAAATAATTAAAAAGAGATAATGCTATTTGATGCCCGAAAATCGGAACTAATAATACAATCAAAATAACAAGTACTAACGATATCGTAAATACTAAAGACCAAGCACGATTTATAATCCCTAGCCTTTCTTCTGTACCATAAGCATCATTTAACGTTTTAATTAATGCATTAACACCTCTTGAAGCAGACCAAATAGTTCCGATAATACCGATTGATAGCAATCCACCACCATTATGAGTCGTTAATATTTCAGTTAATGTCCCTTGTGTTAGTAGAAATACTTCAGTTGGTACAATCGTTTGAATAAAGTCAAATACATGTTCTTCTTTTAAATCTAGGTAAGGTAATAACGTTACAATAAAAATTAATAACGGAAAAAATGATAATAAAAAGAAGTAAGCTAATTGAGCACCCATTCCAGAAATATCAACATCTCTCATACGTATAAATAAATCTTGAAAAAATCCCTTTACTGTCGTTACATCAATTTTGGATACATCTGGATCAAAAAAAGTTTTTACAAAAGATATTACTTCATTTTGAGATGTTTTATTATTTTCACTCAAACTTAGCTCTCCCCTTTATAAAAACACTTACTTTTCGATGTCCTTATTTATTAACGTGCTTTTAGTATCATGTACAATATTTTGAATTGTATTAGGTAATTCTTTTACCTCTTCTATTTTATTTACAATAGTATTTAAATTTTCTGAAGCATTATCATATAACTCTTGTACTTCTTCAATTTTTTCTTCGATAAAATGTTGTAACTCATCCTTATTTTTCGCATAATAAATTACAGCATCCTTTGCCTTTTTCGACATCTCAATTGTATGTTCTCTCGTTTTGCGGTCAAACATACTTACTACCGCTCCAGTTAACGCACCTATAACAATTGATTTTAATAATTTACTCTCACTCATCATGTTCCTCCTATGTAGTTTTAAACATTAATCCTTTAATATAAATTTCATTTCATTACCATTCTATATAAATTTTAACTCATTTTAAAGAGAACGTCCTAAATTAGGTTGACACGAAGCGTATGTAATGAAATGATAAACCCGTATAATTGAAAGGTAGGGAGATTAAAAATGAATTTATCAAATCCTTCAAGAGAAAATGTTATTTATATGATTGAGCAAATAAAAGAAAAGCTACGAATGGTTAACGTAGATGCGATGAAATCTGAACATTTTAAAGATGAACATTACGAAGATATTTTATATCTTTATGAAATGGTAATGAAGCGCAATACATTTAGTCCTAGTGAAATGCAAGCGATCGTTTCCGAATTAGGTGCATTACGTAAATGAAAAAAGTTTCCATTGATGATTATTCATCAATGGAAACTTTTTATTTAGAATTTTTCCACAGCCCAAAAGTAACTTTTTCAGACACTCGTTTATTGATTTTCAGTTTCTGAAGTGTTTTCAGGCTCAACTAATTGTTGAATTAATACTTCTACACGACGATTTTGCGCTCTACCTTCTGCTGTATCATTTGATGCAATTGGGTTATATTCGCCATATCCTTTTGCACTAAAGTATTTCGGATCTAAACTTGGATTGCTGTCCATAATTAATTTCATAAGGTTTACTGCACGCATTACAGATAGTTCCCAGTTCGATCTGAATTCCGCATTATTTTGCGGTACGTTATCAGTATGTCCTGTTACAACTATAAACCTCGGAGGATCTAATTGTAAAAGTTTAGATAATTCATCTGCAATAGACATATAATCTTGCTTTACATCTGCTTTACCTGGGTCAAATAGGATGCTATCACGAATCGTTATTAATAAACCTTCATCCGTTATTTTAGTAGCAAATGTGCTTTCTAATTCATTTACTGCAATAAAGTTATCAATTCGCTCTTGAATTTCTTTTAACTCTCTTTGGTCTTGAATATAAGCAGCTTCTTGTTCAGATAAGCCGTCCGTTATAGAAGTTGGGTTTTCTATAACAGAAGTGTGGTCCATAAAACCTGATGAGCCTTCAAAAATTTCAGTAAATACTGCAGACATTTTATCAAGCTTTGATTGGTCTATCGAACTGGATGCGAATAATACGATAAATAATGCAAGTAGTAAGGTCATTAAATCCGAGTAAGGTAACAGCCAAGATTCATCAATATGTTCTTCATGTTTTTTATGTTTAGCCTTCTTTGCCAAAATCACCCGCCCCACTTTCACTCATAATTTGACGGCGTTCTTCCATTGTTAAAAACGATGCTAACTTTTGCTCAATGACACGTGGTGCTTCCCCTTCTAAAACCGATAAAATGCCTTCTATCATTAAATGTTTTTGTTTAACTTCTTCGGCAGATTTACGTTTTAATTTATTTGAGAATGGGTTCCAAAGTACATATCCTGTAAAAATCCCAAGTAATGTGGCAACGAATGCTGCAGTAATGGCATGTCCTAATGCATCAACATCACTCATATCTTTCAAGGCAGCCATTAAACCTACAACCGCACCAAGTACCCCAAATGTTGGGGCATATGTACCAGCTTGAGAGAAAATCTGAGCTCCCGCTGTATGACGTTCTTCCATAGCTGTAACTTCTTCTGTAAGTACATCACGAATATAATCAGCATTTTGACCATCAATTGCTAATGTTAAACCATTCTTTAAAAATGGATCTTCAACTTCTGCTGCTTTGCTTTCAAGTGCTAACAATCCTTCACGACGTGCTAAATCAGCCCATTGTGAAAACATTTTAATAATTTCAATATCACTAGTAAGCTTTCTTTCTGTAAAAAGAATTTTAAATAACTTTGGTACTCGTTTTAACTCCTTCATCGGAAACGCGACTGTTACTGATGCTATAGTCCCTACAATAATGATAAGAAAGGCTGCGGGGTTAATCAAAACACCTATATCTGCGCCTTTTACAACCATCCCAACAAAGACGGCAATTATCCCAAGTATGATTCCTATTATCGTTGATAAATCCATATACGTACCTCCAAATATTCTACCTATTATATTTTTCGACATTCTTTCAATTTTGTTTACTTTCTTATCATTAAGTATAATAGTAGTTAATCTATTTATCGACGCAATAATCGTTTTTTTCTTTATAAATTCGACATTTTGATTACATTGAATCAAAATTAAGTCCATTTTACATTCGAAAACATAGAATACTATAATAATAGGTATTTATTTTGATAAAATAGTATTATTTTAGAAATCAGCCTCCAATTCCATAGGTCAATTTAACCAAAAAAGAGCTTGTATTGTTTAAATTTAGCTTATTCTCTATTGTGTAGCAAAAAGGGTATTTCCTTTTTAATCATTCTTTAAATTGCCATTATTATTTTCTTTAATAGTCTACAAAAAAATAAGATATATAGTATAATAGAGTTCAATGACACTTGTATAACATAGAAGGAGGTCCTTTAACGATGGGCTTATATTTAGCAACTGTTCTTGGTTTTTTAGTAGTTCTTCTTATCGGAGTTGCAATGTTCATTCATTATTTACGAGTAGGTTTAGATTCATCATCTTCTGTAAGAATCGATCCAAAACCAACTGAGAAATTTGAATAATTGATTTGTCGACAAAACTCTACAAATGAGTTTTGTCGGCTTTTTTGTATATAATATTGGTAGTATTAATAAGGGGGATGGGTAAAATGAAATCTACTTTGAATGAAATTATGAGCTTTAATGATTCTTTTGTAAAATTTAAACAATATGAGCCTTACATAACATCAAAATTTCCTGATAAAAAAATTGTTATTTTAACTTGTATGGATACTCGTTTAGTTGAGCTACTACCAAAAGCAATGAATATGCGAAATGGAGATGTGAAAATTGTAAAAAGTGCGGGGGCTCAAGTCAGTCATCCTTTTGGTGCAATAATGCGCAGTTTATTAGTTGCGGTTTATGAGCTCAAGGCCGATGAAGTATATGTTATTGGTCACCACGACTGTGGTATGAGCTCGATTGATCCAGAACTTATGATTAAACATATGATTGAACGTGGTGTTAATGAAGATATTATTAACACTGTAAAGTATTCTGGATTTGATTTAAATGATTGGCTACGTGGGTTCGGTGATGTTTCTACAAGCGTTTTAAAAAGTGTAGACATTATTCGAAATCATCCGTTAATGCCAAAAGCTACACCGGTTCACGGACTCATAATGGATCCTAGCACTGGCAAACTTGATTTACTATCGGATGGAAATGAATACTTAGAAGATAACGAAATTACAACATCCAGTTCAAATGAATAATAACTAAATTAATAAAGCAATAAAATTGAAAACCCGAGCTATCACGAAATGGTAAAATTTCGCATGATATTTCGGGTTTTTTCTTGCTGAAATCTTTTATTCCAGCACCTTTTAAAGCTGTCGATATTCATCTTTTAATAATGAGTAAATATAATGATCTTCCCAAACGCCATTTATATAGAGAAGTTCTCTTAAAAGTCCTTCCCGAATAAAATTAGCATTTTCTAATACTTTAATAGAGCCACTATTTTTGGGTGATACGTAAGCTTCTATACGATTTAGTTTAACAGTATTAAAAGCAAATTGGACAACCTGTTGAACTGCTTCTGTTGCTATACCTTTTCGTGTAAATTTCTCATCTACTGAGTAACCTATAAATGCACTATTATAAGGGAGTCTTTTAATTGCATATAAAGAAATATGACCGATTAGTTTATTACTTCCCTTTGGATAAATTCCAAAAGAGTATTCTCGGTTTGCACGAAGTAAATGCATAGTTTCTAAAATTTTTTTGAATTGAGCTTCTTCAGTATAGAATTCTTCTTCATGTAATGGTTCATGAATTGCCCAAAAATATTTATTGTTCCTCATTAGTTCTGCTAAACTTTTTGCATCGGATTCCACGAAGGTGCGCAAACACAGTCGTTCTCCCTCAAGCTTTATCACACTATCACCCTTTTTATGTAATAAATTAAATAATCTTCTCACCATCGTGTATAACCTAATGCCTTTCCCCGATAATTTTCTTTTGGAGACAGCAGCTTTATGTTAAGCAACATATTACTTACTTCTATATTGTCTCCAATTGATCCCCCAATTTCTCGGATTACTCATCTTTTTCTTCTTTATTACAATAATACGTCATATTTAATCCTCGTTGCTCTATTTCCTTTTCCACATGTTTTATTGTTTCTTGTAATACTTTTATGCGTGCATAGTTCTTATTATTTCCTGGAACTAATATCCAAGGTGCATTTTTTGTATGCGTTTTTTCAAACATTTCACCAGCAGCTATTACATAATCATCGAATTTTTCTCGATTTCTCCAGTCTTCATCTGTCAACTTCCAACTTTTATAAGGATTCGTTTGACGCTCTTTGAAACGAGCTAATTGTTCGTCTTTATCAACATGAATCCAAAATTTTATTATTATATACTGTTCATCAGTTAGAGTTTTTTCAAAAGTATTTATTTCATTATATGCACGGTTCCATTCTTGTTCTGATGCAAATCCCTCTAGTCTCTCAACTAATACCCGACCATACCAAGAGCGATCAAAAATCCCAATTTGACCGTGCTGAGGCAATTTTCTCCAAAATCTTTGCAAGTAATGATATCTTAATTCATGTGGCTGTGGCGCTGAAATTGGATGCACTAAATACCCACGTGGATCTAGTCTTTGAGTAAGTCGTTTAATTGCACCACCTTTTCCTGCTGCATCCATCCCTTCAAATGCTATAATTAAACCGATTTTATTATTGTATAAAAACTGTTGAACATTTAACATTTCATATTGGAGTCGCTTTAATTGTAATTTATACTCTTTCTTTTCAAGCTTTAACTCCATGTTTAAATCGTTTAATTTTTCCATTTTATTCACCTCACTATTATTTAATTTTATTTTATTTTACAAAAAATTGTATGTTTTTGGTATCTGTTGTTCAAAGCTATGTAAATGTATATAATTTTATAGAAAGGAGAGGAATGTATGCGTCGAATAAGCATAATTACTATTTCCCTCATTGTAGCTACTCTTTTTACAATTAATGCGTTTTGGTTACAACTACATGGGACTACAACTATTGACATTATAAACCGTTTACCAATTCTATTTGCACCTGCAAATTATGTTTATTACATATGGTTTCCTGTATTTATATTTCTTTTCCTATGGGTTAAAAATTATTTACCATTACGTCAGTCAGATCAGTTTATTACATTTGTGCAAACTGTTTTATTTTTATGTACATTGAGTTTTCAAATTACATATCTTTTATGCTGGCACTCTGAACAATTAATTGCAGCATCAGTATTGCTAATACTGCAGCTAATTTCTGTATCCGCATTATATTTAACGTATCCGTTGAAAAAAGAGTTATTTAAATTAAGGCTTCCTATTTCAATTTATTTTAGTTGGACTACATTTTTATTTATTTTATACATTTGGTATATCTTGATTGATAATGGTTGGCAAGGCTTCGGCTTAAGTAATGCACTATGGGCTGTCATTATTATGACATTTGGTACAGCTGTTGCGTTGCATTTACGTTTCCATCATTTTGATATTGCCTTTCCAATGGTCTTTATTTGGTGTTATATTGGCATTGCCTTTGCAAACGGTTTTGGTGAATTATTAGTTACTACTGCTGCCCTTTTCTTAAGTGGCGTAATGGTTGTTGGTATACTTTTCATGAAAAAAAATCCTGTACACTTGAAGTAATTTTCAAGCGTACAGGATTCTTTTTTGATTCATGTCTAGCTTCTGCGTTTATCATTAAAAGGCGTTTTTGCTTTTCTAATCCAACTCGGTAATTAAAATTGGTTTATCTTTAGTAACAATAACAGTATGTTCAATTTGAGCAACTAGTGATTTATCAGGCGTTATAAATGTCCAGCCATCTCCAGATTCAACGGTATGCTCCGCCTTTTCTGAAATAAATGGTTCTACTGCTAAAACCATGCCCTCTTTCATAATCGTTGCATCCCATGCATCATAATAATTTAATACGTGGTCAGGCTTTTCATGTAAAGAACGGCCTACCCCGTGACCAGTTAAGTTCATAATAACTGTTAAACCACGATCTCTCGCTTCTCTTTCGACAGCTTTCCCAATTTGGTTTAATTTTGAACCTGCTTTTACTTTAGTCATAGCGCGATCAAAAGCTGATTTTGCAACTTTACATAACTTTTCTTTTTCAGGGTATCCATCACCAACAACAAACGAAATACCTGTATCTGCAAAATAACCATTTAAAGATCCAGATACATCTATATTTACTAAATCACCTTCGTTAATAACTTTACTACCTGGAATACCATGTGCTACTTCATGATTCACGCTAATACAAGTATAGCCTGGAAAATCATATTCACCTTTAGGACCTGAAATTGCACCAGCATCAGCAAACATACGACCAGCAATTTCATCTAACTCTTTTGTTGTAACACCCGGCTTCGTAGCTGCCTTTAATGCTTCACGTATTTCAGCACAAATGCGTCCGATTTTTTTTAAGGCCTCTAATTCTTCTTTTGTTTGTACAATCATTGTAAACGTCCCTCCTATTTACATTTCAATATATAATATACCATATTTACGATTGTATATTGGGCAACTGCTCCTTTTAATTTATTTATGATTATAGGCAAAACTTTTATAATTTTTAAAATAAAAGACGTCCTAACAATACGAACTAACTAAATCAAAGGTATTAGTTCAACATAAAATTAGGACGTCATTTATTTAATTAATTTGTTTTTAAAAGTCTTGGTGCAGAAGTAAAGATTAATGAACCAACTATTGCTGTTAAAATAATTGCTGGTATCATATAAGACCCATTGTAAATCAATGTATATACCCAAACATTTTGATCTCCTGCGAACTCAGCAAAAAATACCGCCCCTGCAACTGCATGGGCTGCATATCGCAATAATCCACCAACAATGGTACCAAGAACAATATAGAGACTTATTTTTTTCTTATCTAAATTTTTTGCAGCTTCTAAAATTTGCTTTCGGAATATACCCGCTAAACCAACCACTGGAAATGCTACTACGTAATCTAGCAATCCTTGTGCCCAATGAATGACATAACTACCTAGTGCAATTTGTATAATACCAATTAATAAACCGGTAGTAACACCCGCTAACCCCCCCCAGCGAATGGCCATTAAAATAATTGGTAACATAACAAAACTTATTGAACCACCTTGAGCCCAAATAGAAAATGATAATTTGTCCAACACTAGCCCAATAGCTGCAAAAATTGCTATTTCCACGAGCATTAATAATCTTGATTTGTTCATAACAACTCTCCTCTCTTTTATTCCGATGTAGAACAACATGAGAAGGAATAGAAATCTAGCAAACTATTTACTCCATATTGCAATTTTATTTGATAAAAATGCAAAAATGGCGCCAGGACAGAGCCTGACGCCAAAATGGAGTCGGTTTCTATCCACATCCCTACGCAAGTGTTAACTTACAGGTTCAAAGGGTTAGTACAATACGTGCACAATCTCAGCCGACTTCATCAGCTCCCCTTGTGGGCAATACATCAAATTTAACTGTTAGAACAATCCCATTTTATCAAACTTTATGATTTTTTCAACTAGATTATTAATATGACAAATATTTAATAATTTGTATTTAACACGAAAAATTATTTATAATAACTATCTAATACTCCTTTATACTTATATTAACAGTATTTTCCAAACCCATAATCTTGTATAAAATTAACAAATGTTTATAACAAAATAACGTTTTTTTTATAATTTTTGATATAATAAGTCCCATAATCTACCCTTTAGGATGGTAGAAATATGTCAGAGCAAAAGAATAACTTAAATCAACAAATTGAAGATCGCTTTCGTATGTTAGTTGAACATGTGAGCGACTGGATTTGGGAAGTAGATGAAAATGGTATATACACATATGCAAGTCCGAGGATATTTGATATATTGGGCTATTTACCTTCAGAGGTAATAGGGAAAACTCCATTTGATCTAATGGCACCCGAGGAAGCTAAGCGCATTGCCCATATATTTGAATATCACGTTTCGAATAAGCTCCCCATTAAAAGTTTAGAAAATATTAACCTTCATCGAGATGGACATGAAGTTATATTAGAAACTAGTGGTTCTCCTATTTTAGATGCTGAAGGAAAATGTATTGGTTATAGAGGAATCGATAGAGACATTACAGCAAGAAAAGAAATTGAGCGTAGACAGCAACAGCTACTCGAAATTATAGAAGCTTCCCCTGATTTTATAGCAACTTTTGATATTAGTGGGAACAGCTTGTATTATAATCCTGCTGCTTGTAAAATGCTTGGAATTAATCAAAATGATACTTTTAAGAAAAAAGTTACCGAAAGATGGTTAACTGATGATATTCAAAAAATAGGGATACCTATCGCTATTGAAAAAGGCCATTGGAAAGGGGAAACAACCATTCTTAAAGAAGATGGAATAACTATACCCGTTTCACAAATGATTGTAGCTCATAAATCAGACAATGGAGCTGTTCAGTTTTTATCAACTATTGCACATGATATTACTGAAAGAAAAGAACTTGAAAAAGTTATTTATGAACAAGCTCATTATGATTCATTAACTAAACAGAAGATTTTTACAAAAAAAATTTAAAATTTAATTGACAATCGTGCAAAACAAAAAAGAGTAGCTTTACTATTTTTTGGACTTAGATAATTTTAAAAATGTTAATGACACGTTAGGACATGAAATTGGGGATCAATTACTAATTAAAACTGCAAATCAATTAGTAAGCATTGTTAAAGAGAATGATTTTGTTTGCCGCTATGGTGGAGATGAATTTATCTTAATATTAGAAACTTTCAAAGATGATATGGAAGTGAAAGAAAATGCGAAAAAAATTATAGAAGCATTTCGTGAACCTATTCAAATCGATGGACATTCTTTAAAAGTAACTGGCAGCATAGGTATTAGTATTTACCCAGATGATGGAACTAATATAGCTACACTAATAAAAAAAGCTGACAATGCTATGTATCGTATTAAACGTAATGGAAAAAATAATTTTTCGTCCTTTTAATAATTATAAAAACGGCTGAACTCCCAGCCGTTTTTAAATAATGTTTTATTTTACAGTAATTTTCGTTCTACTATAGCCCTCTTTTGATTTTTCAACATGAAGTATCGCTGGCATTGCGGCTTTCAATTCTGAAACATGAGAAATAACACCAATCATTCTTCCGGTTTTTTGTAAATCAATAAGTGTATCAATAGCCTTCATTAGTGATTCCTCATCAAGAGAACCGAATCCCTCATCAATAAACATCGTATCGATTCGAACATTCCCTTGGAAGCTTTGAATTACATCCGCCATCCCTAACGCCAAACATAGTGATGCATTAAACTTCTCTCCACCAGAAAGTGATTTAACATCCCTTGATTGTCCAGTATACGTATCATATACATCTAGACTTAAGCCACTTTGACGCCCATGAGACTCCTGTCGATCAGAGCATTGTAAGAAATATTGGCCATTTGATAAATTTCTTAATCGAATATTTGCCGCTTCTGTAATTTGCTCTAAATAACCCATTTGAACATAACGTTCAAAGGAGATTTTTTTACTATTTTGTCCGCGCAATAAATTGTATAAATCCACAATTTGATTAGATACTTCTTCAAGCTGATAGATTTCGTCAACAATTCGGTCGAGCTTTTCAGAAAAGTCGATACAGCTTCTTTCACATTCTTTTGAAAAGTTTAATGCTTCATGAGCCTTTTCTCTAGCAACTTCTAATTCTGAAAGCTGCTGTTCTTGCAATGCTAAATCTACCTTTTCTTCTCCTTCTAACAGCTTACTTTCCTCTTGCACTTGTATTGTTAAGGCATGAAGCTCATTTGTATATTGAACATATTGATGTTGTAATTGCTGTTGCTCACTTTCAGTTCGAATAGATGCCTCGAATTGTTTGTAATTGGCAAAATTGGAAGCAGCCATTGATTGCTTAAACTCTTCTTTTGCTCTTTCTAAGTTTTCTTCAATTTGCTTTAATTGTAGTTCTGTTTGTTTTAATGCTTCTTCATTTGTCGCTTGATTTTTTTCTGCCTGTTGTAATTGTTTCTGAGCATTTTCCCAATTAAATTGCAACTGATTTCTTCTCTTTTCAGCCTCAATTAGAGCTTGTCTTACTTGAGAAAGTTGTTGGAATTCGGAAGGAATAAGCGACTTATGTTGCTCTAAAACAGTATTTTCTTTTATTAATTGTTGCTGTTTTTGTCTATATTCCTCTTCAACTTGTTTTCTAAGTTGCTCCTGCTGTTCGGTTGAATTGTGTAATTGTTTTAATTGCTTCTTATATTGGGCTAGCTGGTCTGATTCATTTTGTAATTGCTTTACAAACTCATTAATTGCATTAAATTGTTCGATAAACTGTTGTTGCTGTTCTATTGATGCATCAAGCCGTTTTAGTTCATTTTGGCATTGAGTTAGCTGGTCAATTGCTGCGTTAACATTTGCTTCAGCCACATATTTGCTTTGTTCTGCTGTTGATAATTTAGCTTTCATTACCTTCAAAGCTTTTTCATCGATTATTTCTACATGTTGTCGATCAACAGTTTTATGCTCATTACTTCCACAAACAGGACACGGTGAGCCTGGTATTAAACTTGCAGCAAGTATTGCAGCTTGATTTGATAACCATTTTGTTTCTTCTACATCATAAGCCTTTTTTACTTCCTCATATTCTTTAGAAGCAATAGCATACAGCTCTTTTAGTAACGTAACTTTTTTTGTAAGTTCGTTATAGTTTGCAAATGTATTTACTACTTCACGTAAATTCATCTGCTGTGCCATTGCATGATTAAGCTTTTCATTTCTTAATTCAAGCTTCTCAATTTGCATAGTTAACGTTGCCACTTGCTCTCTTTTTTCAAGTAATTGCTGTTCAATGCGCTCAAAGGAAGTACGGGCTTCATTTACTTCTTTTTGTAGAGTTTGAACTATGGACGATTGCTTTTCAATTCCCTCAAAAATAGAGAGTAGTTTTTGAATTTCAAGCACTTGTTGCACAGAATAATCCCGTTCATTTTGCTTTGAAAGTTCATTTTGAAATGCTTCGTTTGCAATAGCTAATTCTTCTCTAGCCTTTTCTAACTTTTGCAATACTACATTCAATCGTTGTTGCTGCTGTTGCTTTTGTTCGTGTAATAGTAAGCATTGTTCATTTAAAGGTTTAATTCTACTAGCTCGAATAGCTGCCTGATATTCATTGTTAATTTGCTCAAAATAAGGCTTCTGTTGCTCTATTACATTCAGTTTCTGTACTTTCTTTTCATAAGCATCAATTCGTTCATTTAAATTTCGCTTCGCAACGATAAACTCATATTTTTCTTTATATTTGATGACTAACTCATCATAGATTTTTTGATCTTCTTTTATTTTTTGTTGATAATATTGAACCTCTTCATCAAGAGCATCCTGTATTTGATAAATGTTCGAGTTTTGATTTAGCACAGTAAATAGTAAGGATTCACGTTTTGGCAATACTCCTTCAAGCTGTGCAATATAACTATTTTTTAATAAACGTGCTTCATTTAATTTTTGCTCTGCCTGCTTCTTTTTCTCCTCTAACCTTTGAGTCATTTCACCGTAACGATTTGTTTTGAAAATTTTGCGTAAAATTTCCTCTTTATTATCAGATTGAGAAGTTAATAGTTTACGAAACTCTCCTTGAGGTAGCATAACAATTTGATTGAATTGATCATAAGATAAGCCAATAATATCTTCGAGTTTTTGATTAATATCCGTTACTCTTTGGCGTTCAACTACAGGAACCTCTTGACCATCTTGTATTTCAAATAGCTCATATTTTTCTCCAGTGGCACTTTTACGCCCTTCTTTCACATGGGGAAGCTGGCGCAGAACACGATAAGTTTTACCGTGAATTTCAAAAATAAGTTCTACCGCAGTATGGACATCATCTTGTGCAAAATCACTACGCATCATTTTCGTATCTTTTCGATCTTGCCCGCTCCCAAAACCAAATAGCGCAAAACATATACCATCAAAAATCGTCGTCTTCCCTGCTCCAGTCGAACCTGAAATGACAAAAAGGCGATTATTTTGAAGCTCTGAAAAATCAATTACTTCCTCATTTTTATAAGGGCCAAATGCTCGCATTGTTAATTTAATAGGCTTCATTTTACAATCACCGCTTTTCTTTCCTGTTCTTCTAAAAGCATTTCCTGAAGAACTTCTTCAAATAGTTGCTGAGTAAAATCTGTTGGCTCAGCTCCTAAAATTTCTTTATGAAATGCTTTAAATAAACTTACTTCATCCATCTGTTCTCTGCGAACGACTTGTCCATTTTCAGTATCATCTAATCTCGGCAATTTTTTTCGTTCTACATGCATTGCATTTGGATAAACTGTACGAATTTGCTCCATTGCTCCAACTACAGGAGTTAAATCTGTTAAACGAACAAAAACGTAGTCTTCGCTTATTGGATGCTTTAATATCTCTTGGATTGATCCTTCAACAATGCGTAAGTCTCTACGTGGAATGAAAGGGCGTTTAGTAATGTTGACTTGTCCATCCTTCTCTAAATCTACAATTAGAAACCCTTTCTCATGATTGGCTTCAGAAGAAGAATATTTTAATGGAGAACCGGAATAACGTATTGTTTCATTTAACACAAAGTGCGCTTTGTGTAAATGACCTAGTGCTGTATAGTGAAATGGCTGAAAGTATTCGGCACTAACACATTCTGAGCCACCTATTGCTAAAGGACGTTCTGAATCACTTGTATTTGGCTCTTTTTCTCCATTTGGCGTGACAAAGGCATGTCCAACGAAAACATGTCTCTTTGACTTATCCATCTTTTCTTCAATCACTTGTATGACTTTTTTCATCGCTTCGTCATATGTAGTTATCGTGTCATCCTCAAATAAATTTTTTACCGTAGAAGGTTCTGCAAAGGGCACTAAATGAAAATGAACTTCTCCAAACTCATCGTTCAGTACAATTGGCTCTATATTTTTCGAAAGCTCACCAATTATATGTAATCCACTTTCCTGCATTAATTTGCTACCAAACTGTAGTCGTGTAGGGCTATCGTGATTACCTGCAATACTTAATACAGGAACTTTTCTTTTTAAAACAATTTCAGCTAATATGTCGTCCAATAAATCCACTGCTTCAACAGGAGGTAGTGCACGATCATATAAATCTCCTGCAATAATGACAACATCTGGCTGTTCTTCATCAATTGCTTGCAAAAATTGCTGTAAAATATAGTGTTGGTCTTCCGTCATATAAACACCTTGTACAAGCTTACCTAAATGCCAATCTGCGGTATGAAATAATTTCATCTACTCAACCTCCATGTTTTTATTTATATTGTATCATTTGTAATTAAAGGCAGACTACTATTAAACGAACAAATATTCGCAAATAATTACCTTATAAAATTGATAAGATATTCTTTCTATTTGAACGATATAAACGATTTATTGATCTAAAATACTACTTTTCTACTCTTATACTACTCTATTATGATCTATAAAACTTGTGTTAAAATATTCTTAGTAGCTAAGCGAGTAGCGGACGGCGGTTGGCACTTCCTTTGACGAAAGGGGTGTTAGATGTGGAGATTTACGAAGCGATGAATATACTGTTCCAATTCGGAATATTTATTATGGCAGCATTCACTGCTGTCTGTAAGAAAAGCGGAAGCGCCCTGCATAGCCCCGACAAGCGCTTCAGTCCCTCGGTCGAAAGCATCTTTTCAGCTTTCGACCGAGGGACTGAAGCGACCTCGAGGGGCTGGGTGCTGGAGCTAGACACTGTTCAAAAATTTTAATTCTTTATTAAGTCAAAAAAAGATAACCACCTTCTGCTACCGGCCAGTAGTTAAGTAAGGTGGTTACTTTTTATACACTTTTCTTTTATTTATGGGCCAACCGCAAGATGCGGGCTATTGGCTACTTTTGATTGGGTGTTGACGCACCTAGTCTTTTTTATTCTATGCTTATCTTACCATATTTACACATTCATTGTCATTTTTCAATGAACATATAAAAAAGAATTTCTATATCAATATTGTGTTTACTATTTAAAATGCCCAATTCCCTTTTCGGAAAATCGGTTCCTTTGAGCCATCTGGTAAGATACCGTCAATATCCATTTCGCCACTGCCAATCATAAAGTCAACATGTGTAACGGAAACGTTAATTCCTAATGACTCTAATTGGCTATCTTGCAATTCACGCCCACCTTCATAACAAGTTGGATAGGCTTCACCAATCGCTAAATGGTTTGAAGCATTTTCATCGAACAGGGTATTGTAATATAAAATACCTGATGTTGAAATTGGTGATTCGTGAGGAACAAGGGCAACTTCTCCTAAATAGCAAGACCCTTCATCTGTTGTAATTAATTCTAGCAATAAATCATTGCCAACTTCTGCCTCAGCCTTCACTATTTTTCCTTTTTCAAAAGTTAATGTGAAATTATCTATAATATTACCTTGATATGCTAAAGGCTTTGTATTTCTCACTACACCATTCACTCCATACTTGGAAGGTAACGTAAATACTTCTTCAGTTGGCATATTAGCTATAAATGTTGTACCTTCAGGTGTTTTACTCCCCCCTGAAATCCATAAATGCTTTTCAGGAAGTTCAATCGTTAAGTCTGTGCCTGGTGCTTTATAATGTAATGCTGAAAATCTTTTTTCGTTCAATTGCTCAGCACGTCTTTCTAAGCTTTCAACATGATGACGCCATTTTTCAACTGCATCACCATCACCAATACGAACAGTTTTGAAAATGGCTTCCCATAATGCAGATACTTGTTCATTTTCAGGTAAATGCGGAAATACCTTGGCAGCCCATTTTGGTGAAGGTACTGCTATGATAGACCATGCGATATCATCATTCATGATTGCTTTACGATAACGAACTAAAGCATTACCCGCAGCTTTTTGCTGTGCCGAAATACGTGATGTTGCAATACCTGCTAAAAGGTCTGGATCCTCTGCATCAATCCATAATAACGCACCTTTAGTTTCTATTAATTCATCTCGTTGAGCGACGATCCATTTTGGGTATTTACTAAACTCTTCCTCTGAGCCAAGTTCATAAAAGGCACGAGTTAAAACAGGATCTGATAAATTCACATGTACTCTACCTGCACCTGCTTCATAAGCTTTTTTCACAACAATTCGTGTAAAATCAAGGGTCTCTGTTGATGTGTTAATTAATAAGTATTGACCTTTTTGAATGTTTGCTCCAACTTTAACTGCAAGCTCAGCATATTGTTCTAACTTTTCTTCAAACGTCATACTATTTCCCTCTCTTTTGTAAAACAGTTTTTGAATTACCTTCTATTATACTTCCTTGATGCCAAACTTTTTGAATTGTCTTTACATCCATCTCACGTGTTAATTTTTTATATGTTTTCTCATCCTTATAAGAAAGTAATGTTAAAACTTCTCCATCAGCTCCTGCGCGACCTGTACGTCCAGAACGATGTGTATATTGTTCAATTGTTCGTGGCACATCTACATGTATTACATGTGTGAGCCCCTCAATATCAAGACCACGTGCCGCAACATCTGTAGCGATTAAAATACGTGCATCTCCTTTACGAAATGCGTCTAATGCACTTTTACGCTCTTCTTTTTTCATATCTGAATGGAGCGTAACAATTTTTGCATCTTTATACTTTAGTTTTGTTTCTTTCATTAATACTTGATCTATATTGTTCACAAATGCTAAGCCGCGTAACCCATCAATATTTGCAAGACGTCTTAACATATCTGTTTTATCTCGCTCATCTACTTTAATAAAGGAATGTGCAACTTTCCCAACTTGCACCATATCTTCAGGTTTAATTTCGATATGAATCGGTTCAAACATCAGACGACTTGCTACTAGTTTAATTTCATCTGTTATTGTTGCTGATACTACAACAACTTGTCGTCCATAAGCTGCACCTTCAATAAAGGATTTAATAATAACGCGATATTCACGACTTAGAAGCTGATCACATTCATCTAATACGACGATCTGTATTTCTTTTAATTTTAATTTATTGGCTCTTGCCAGTTCATTCAAACGGCCTGGCGTTCCAACGACGATTGTTGGTTTTTTCTTAAGCTTTTCAATTTGACGTGCTGAGTTTGCACCACCAATTAATTGCTGTACTGTAATGTCTGTGCCAGCAGTCCATTCTCGAATAACTTCAACAATTTGCATAGCAAGCTCTTGTGAAGGTGCGACGATTAAAGCTTGGGTTTGTTTTTTACTTCCATCTACCTTATTTAAAATTGGTAGTACATATGCAAGTGTTTTACCTGATCCAGTCGGAGATTGTGCAACAACATCTTTTCCTTCAAGCATCGCCGGAATCATCTCTTCTTGCACTTTCATTGTTGTTTCAAATTTCCACTTATTTTGCAATGTTTCGTTTAATAAACTAATTACTGACATGTTTTACCCACCTTAAGTTACTTGCGTTTAGTGTACCATAATTTAATCTTTTATTCCTTGGTACAATTGTGTATTACACTATTAAAAAACCTGCCTAAAAAAGGCAGGCTTATACTCTAACCGGATTATTTAATTCATACCCACATGCAACAATTGCACTTTCTGCTAAAACCATTAATGAATCGATATAACGATCATTTAATTTTAAATCTTTGTTTACAATTGAAAGCTCTGTGCATCCTAAAATTATCTTATCGCATTGTAATTGAATCATTGCCTGTTCAATTACGTTCCACTGATAAGGAGAAACTTCTTTTCCAGCTTTTACGTAATCATAAATTACTGACATAACTTGCTTTTGAATAACGATATCAGGAACGATTGGTTCAATTCCCTCTTCAAGTAATGCCTTTTGATAAACACCTGAAGCTAAAGTTCCATCAGTAGCTAATATGCCAACACGTTTTGCACCTAAACATGCAGCGCGTTTTGCCGTCTCGCGAATCATATGTAAAACAGGAACCGGTGAGGCTACTTGTAGTTCATCATAAAATGTATGGGCTGTATTGCATGGTATACAAATTAAATCTGCTCCTGCATTTGCAAGCTTTTCTGCATCACGTATTAAATACGGGACTGGGTTTTCATTTCTATTATCTAAAATATATGCTGTGCGATCTGGGATGGTTGTATCATTATCAATAATTGTATGAACATGCTCTTGATCTTTTGATGCTCTTGTAAGACGGACAATCATTTCGCCAATAAACATTGTAGCTAACGGACCGACACCACCAATAATACCTAATGTTTTTCTCATTCTCCCAAACCTTTTTTATTAAAGTATTTTTTGTATTTCCGATAATAATTTAAATTGTTTAACGTTAGTTTAACCCAACGCTTTAAATTCATGTCTTGTTTATAAAACAGGGAATTTGTCCATTTACCTTGGCGAATCAAGCTTTTTGCTTCAATTTTCATTTTTTCATTTGAAGCGTATTTAAATAAAACACCCTTTGGTATAATCATCCATAAGTGCTTATTGTTAGCATATGTTAAATCTTGTTTTATGTTCAACATATGATCATCTGCAACATATTTCATTAAGTTATATCCTGCAGCAGTTACATAGTAGCTTGAGCGTCCATTTCGCAAATTAATTTCAAAGAGCTTATATTCCTTATCACGCACATCGTATTTCATATCGAAGTTTGCAAATCCAGTGTAACCAATATCCTCTAAGAAATAGCGCACTTTATCCATTAATTTTTCATCAAATGTAGTAATAATAGCTGCGTAACTTCCAATTCCTTCAGGTGAATGTTCTTCTAAAATCGGGTTTCCTAAGCACATTAATTTCACTTTACCGTCTTTTCCTACATACGCATTTAAAACACGCATATACGAATCGTCACCAGGGATGAATTCTTGAACAATCATCGTATCCTGATAAGAAGAGCTATAAATTGCCTTTAAAATTGCAGTTTTCTCCGCTTCGTCATTGGCAACAAATACTTTCTTTTTCCCCGGAAACTTACATGCCCAATAAGCAACTGAATTTGATGCCTTTAAAATGATTGGATATTCAAAGGGCGGTGTGAAATCTTCGTAATTATCTGCTGTAACTGTCGTTGTCCCAGGATATTTGAAATCATATTTTTCACACATTTTATAAAAGTTTTCTTTTAATAGAATTTGATCCATTAATGATTCATCGATATATGGAACTGCAAAGTATTTTTCTAATGCAGGTTTATTTTTAATAATTAATTTTGCATAATCGTCCCCACATGCAAGTAGTAATAATTTTTTATCCGGGAATTGTTTTGCAATTTTCTCAAGTGCAGGTACGAATACTTCTTGTTCATTTAAATTTTCAATCTCTTGAAAGGTTAAAATTCGGCTATTTTGAGTTGCTGTTAAATGAGAGCGACCTAATACGAGCGGCTTTAATCCATATGCTTCGTAAAAAGCTCGCGCCATGCCGTATGCATTCATATCAGAACCTAATAATATTGGTAAAAATGTTTGTTCCATTGTGTTTCAGCTCACTTTAGTTGTTTTTATAGATGTTAGTTTAACACATTTTGTTAAGTTTTTAATAAGTTTAAACAGCTAAATTTTTCTTTGATTTTAATGCAGTTATATTTAACCTATAGAATATTTACAGCGCTACAATCGTCTGTAAGCAACCTATCATCATTAAATTGGTTTCTTAGAAGTATCGTGAAACAAACTTGAAATCTCATTGAAATTATTCAGAAATTTCACAATTTCTTATTCAGTTAAAAGGTCCTATTCAAGATGATTTATTTCATCATAAATAAGACCACCATATTTATTCTATAAACGATTCTTTAATCCATTCAGAAAATAGTTTGTAATCATAATTTACTTGAACTTTATAGGTCATTGCTGTAAAGGAAAGCTGTTCTTTAAATGCATCGAAATTGTTTCCAATTGCATTTAATATTTCTTCTTCACTTTCATGATCAAATAATTCATGTTCGGTATCCACATCAGCCCTTGAATGAATTTTTGCAGTAACTCTCCCCATTATGTCTAATACAGCATCAAAATCTTCAACAGTAGTCAATTGGCTAGCTTTTACTTTCTTTTTATAAGGAGAGCGCTCGCGAACATAAAAATCTCTTCCATTAATAGTTAAGTAACCTAAAAATGGGTCTTCTAAATGATGCATTGCCTTTTGTGTAGCTACGACGCGATTCCCTTGATGCTCGTATTTTTCCCAAAACTTCTCACGATAAGGTAAAAAATAGGCCGGTATAGGTGTTCGAACTTCCTTTACCTCTAGAATTAAATCATCTACACCATTTAATTCATTTTCACCCTCTATTAAAATAGAATATCGATCAAGGCCAATAGAAGCTGTTCCTGTACCGTGTTTCCTAGCAATATCTTTAATTGTATAGTATGAAATGTCCTTTTTATCTTCCTGATCAAGTGAATTAAAATAAGACTCCGTTAAAGATTCTAATAAATTCCTTTCCTCCACATCAACAGGCTCGATTTCATCTGACCATGAAAATACACGTTTATTTTCTTCGTTTAGAATAGTAATATCTTTTAATAAATGTTCTCTTTGTCTCTTTGCTAATTTTTTCAATACCTTTTTAACAGGACCCTTTGTATTATTCTCTGTATAAGTTAAAGTAAATGGATCATCCTTACCTTTTTTAAATCGTTTTAATTGATCATAATATGCCTCTAAATATGTTTCGATTCTTTCTTTTTGTTGCTCCTCTAATAGGCCTTGTGCTTCACAATATAACGCAATACTTGTAGCCATGCGCAATACATCGTATAAATAAGACCCAATATATCCTTCATCAAAGTCATTTACATCATAAACGATTTCCCCTTTTTCGTTCTGGAAAGCACCGAAGTTTTCCATATGTAAGTCCCCTTGAATCCACGTCGGTTTATTTGGATTAGTATGATACGGAAATGGGATTTTTGTCATATCGAAATAGAATAAATAAGCACTTCCTCTGAAAAAGCGAAATGGACTTTCCATCATCTTCGTGTACTTTAATTTCCTTTTCTCACGGTCAAGACCCATACATTGTTCATCAAATTCATTTAAAATGGTTTCAATCACATGCTTGCGCAACACATCTCTTGTATCTTTTACACGGTGTAATAAAGCTTCCATTTCATTCTCTCCCGTCATTTTCTCTATTAATTATTCATTATACTACTGTTAATAGTTTGTTTTGTGAAAAAGTGATTTTAATTTTGTGTGCAGTTTTGACCTGTTTATGTGCTAATTCGACATGTTTATGTTCGGATTTTTTAGGTTTATGTGCGGTTTCCACCCGATTATGTGCGAAATTACCTTATACCTCAGGTTTTAATGTATGTTTTAACACTTTCCCCGAAGCATTACGTGGCAGTTGAGCCAAAAATTCTACTTCCAAAGGCACTTTATATTTCGCAAGCTGAGTCCGGCAATAGGTTAAAATGTCTTCCGCAGAAATAGAGTCCCCTTCTTTTAATACAACAAATGCTTTTGGTGCTTCACCGTAAATCTCATGAGGCACTCCAACAACAGCTGCCTCAAGAATTTGATATAATACTTCCTCCACTTCGATTGGGTAAATGTTTTCCCCACCGCGAATTATCATATCTTTTTTGCGATCAACGATATATAAAAATCCTTCTTCATCAAAACGACCTAAATCACCTGAATATAACCAGCCATTTTGTAATGTACGCGCTGTTTCTTCTGGATTTCTAAGATACCCTTTCATCACTTGAGGACCTTTTACACAAATTTCTCCTACTTCCCCAACAGGTACTTCATCACCAAAAGAATCAACAAGTTTAATTTCCGTTCTTGATAAAGGTCGGCCTACAGATCCAATTTTCGTTAATGCATGTTCATCTGTTAAAGAGGATGCTGCTGGTGTGTTTTCTGTTTGACCATATAAATTTTGAACCTTCACATTCGGGAAAGTATCTTTTAAACGTTTGACTAGCTCATAAGGCATTGGAGCAGCACCATAACAAAATAGTCTTAAATGTTCAAAGTTATAATTTTTTAATTCTCGTTTATTTAATAAAATTGTGTACATCGCAGGAACGCCAAAGAAAATGGACGCCTGAGTTTCAACTAAATTTTTTAAAGTTCTATCCGGGGAAAACGCTTCTTCTATAACTATTGTTCCACCACGGTACATCGTTGGCACAGCAAATACATGACTACCTGCACAATGGAATAACGGTGTACATATATACATTCGGTCCTCACCTGTCATCTTCATCGATTCGGACCAAATTTCGGCTGTTTCATAAACATTTTTATGGGATAGCATTACGCCTTTTGGTTTACCAGTTGTTCCTGATGTATACATGACTACTGCGGTTTCCTCTTCATTAAGTGAAGGCTCTTGAAAAATTGTCTCATTCCTTTGAAGGATTTTTCGAAGTTGAGATGAATTAATTTTCTCATCAAAATTATGCTGAGAATTTATTATTACTTGTTCAATTTTTTCATCATAAATTAATACTTTTGCTTCAGAATTTTTAAAGATATATTCCACTTCTGGTGGAGCTAGCTTTGTATTAATAGGCATAATTGTTAGACCTGCAAGCTGTACACCATAGTAAACTACCATAAAAAGATCCGAGTTAAGCATAAATTGCGCAACAATATCCCCTTTTTTATATCCCCTTTGTTGCAAGTAAGCTGCAATTTTTTTAGCATTCTCATAAAGCTCACTATAAGTCCATTTTTCCCCTTCAAAAACGATTGCTTGTGCATTAGGTCTATTTTTTGCATGCTTAGCTAATACGCTTGTAATGAACATGTACTTTCCCCCTTTTAATAAATCCCCAAAGTTAATTTCATTTTAAAATTTCTTTTGCAATGATCCCCTTCATTATTTCTGTTGTTCCTGCATAAATTGCAGCTACTGGTATATCTCTAAATCGTCGTGCAATCTCATATTCTTCCATATATCCATATCCTCCATGGAGTTGGAGACAGTCACTCGCAACTCGCTTTGCCATTTCGCTAATCCACCATTTTGCCATGGATACTTCTTTTACAATCTTTTCTCCCGCAATATGTTTAGCGACTAGAGAATTAACATAATTACGCCCTATATCTATTTCAGTAGCCATTTCTGCTAATTTAAATTGTGTATTTTGAAAATCTGCTATTGTCTTATTAAAGGCTTTTCGAGATTTAACATAGTTTTTTGTAATACGGAACATTTCTTCTGCTTCAACTTGTACTTCAATCGCAACAAGTAACCTTTCCTGCTGCAATTTATCCATTAAATAGTAGAATCCCTTCCCTTCTTCCCCTAGTAAATTTTCAACAGGAACCTTTGCATCTTCAAAAATGAGTTCACCAGTATCAGAAGAGTGCATGCCAACTTTATTTAACTTTTTACCTCGTTTAAAACCTGACGTTCCTTCTTCTACTACAATTAAACTGATTCCTCGATGTGCCGGTGTTGCCTTTGGATCAGTCTTGCAAACGACAACTACATAATGAGCATGAATACCATTTGTTATAAAAGTTTTTTCTCCGTTTAAAATATAAAAGTCACCTTCAAGCCTAGCTGTCGTTTGAATACCTGCTAAATCAGATCCTGCACCTGGTTCAGTCATCGCAATCGCGGAAATAAATTCACCTGAGACACTTTTAGGAAGCCACTTTTCTTTCTGCTTTTTAGTCCCATACTGCTCTATATAAGGGGTTACGATATCAGAATGTAGTACAATCCCGCTTGCTAGTCCTGCACCGACCCGCTCTAACTCTTCAGCAAGAATCATAGAGTACCCAAAATCTAGCCCAAGTCCACCATTTTCTTCACTTACTTGTGGACATAAAAAACCATTTTCCCCAAGCTTTAGCCAAAAGGATTTCGGAATATCTCGCTCTCTTTCCCACTGCTCAAAGTACGGATAGGCATCCTTCTCAAGCATTTTTCGAAGTGATTTTCGAAACATAATATGTTGCTCTGAAAAAATATCCCCAATCATCTTTTTCTCCCCAATCAGATTATTGAATTTTCATAAAATTTAGTTATATTTTAACAAATGCACATTCGAGAATATTTATTTTTCACAATAGAAAAACTCGATTGTTTCTTCAATCGAGTTACTTAACTTTATTAATTATATTGTAATTTTTTATCAATTAGAATTTGCTGTAATTGTTTTAACTTTTCAATAACGATATTTGAAACATATGTTACTTCTTCCATATACTTTTCGGCTAAAACTTTATCACCCTTATGATAAGCTTCAACAGCTTTTTTTGCGATATCATACACTTTTTTATGCGGTTCTTCTAAATCTTGGAATGCTTTTTCTTTACTTAATAACTCTCTACCCTTTCCATCGTACCACTCACCTAATCTTGATGATTTAGGTGTTCCAATATCATCTACAGTCATATTTTCAAATCCTAATATTAAATTGTATATTTTCCATCTCCATAAAAGATGATCTGTAATTGCAACTTCAATAATATCCTCTTGACTTATAATAAAGTTTTTCGAAATTGTACTAGTACGATAATCATCAATCATTTTGCTTAATTGATATATAGCTTGGCCAACTTCAAAAGCAATAGCTTTACTTTGATGAGCACTTTCTGCTATTGTCCTATTGCGTTCAGAGATGGCAGAGGATGACTGGGCTTGTATTTTAGTAGTCGTTGCGATTTCATCAAAACGCTCGCCTTGTATTTGCAATTCTTTATTTAGCTTGTCCAAAGTTTCCGTAACATGTGAAGCAACTTCCACACTATTATGCAAGTCATTCGTTGATTTTTTTATTTGTTCATCAATGTCACTTGTAATTTGTAATAACTCCCTAATATCCTCATTTATAGATTTAACTGATTGCTTTGTATCATCAGCTAAATTTCGAACTTCCTCAGCTACAACCGCAAATCCCTTACCAGCTTCTCCAGCTCTTGCTGCTTCAATTGATGCATTTAAAGCTAAAAGGTTCGTCTGGTCAGCAATCTCTTGTATTAACGTCATTAATTTTGCAACACTTTTTACCCGATTAACTAACTGGTTCACATTCGTCAGTACCCTTTGTTGGCCCTCATCTGTAATTTGAAGAGTGTTCGTTACATGCTGTAAAGATGATATATCGTTGTTTAACTGATTCAAAATTTGCTGTGTTTGAGTAGCAACATCCCCTACGGACACTGCAATTTCTTCAATGCTTGCATCTAGTTCCTGCATTGCTTCGTTAGCAAATACTACTTCTTTTTGTTGGACTTCTTGGAATTGAACAAGTTCTTTTATTTGTTCAAGCTGTGTATTATATTTAATAATTTCCCCGAGGCCATTCACGACAGAGCCACCCTGTATTTCTATGTACGTTTCAACAATAATTTGAATATCAATTGTTACTAAACTATCATATGCAAGTAACACATCTATCATTGAACGTTCATCATTTGAGTAATTTTTAATAATAAGTGGTGTAAATAATTGGTTTATTAATGTATAAGCAGAAATCATCCAATTTGGTAATACACCAATTCGCGCATGAGTATAAGCAATTTTACGACGTTTAAATACATATTCAATTGTTAATTCATCCTCAAATAGGCTAATAAAATGCCGATCTAGTGTTATTTTTAAGCGTTCAACAGAGGAATAACTTGTAATAATATTGCTTAATTCTGGAATTTCTAATATTCGCTTATAAAACATTTCCAATATGTATTCTTTATTTTCACTATAAAGTTGTCGTAAAGAACGTACAGAATCCCTTCTAATTTTAGTTAAAGCTAAGAAATCAAGTTTCTCTTTAAACCGTTCACTTGTTTCTATATCAGATTGTTGTGAATGAGAAAAATATTCATAGTATTGAAACTTTCTATTTTTGCCAAACATAAATGGCCCTCCTTAACTTAAAGTGAATTCTTTAATATAAATTTTAATGCATCAATATTAAATAATTGATTTGTAAATATGTATATTTTGTTAATTTTTGGATATTTTTTAGTGTTTACAGCATAAAAAAGGTGCTAACTTTGTCATTGTGTTTTATGACTTAATTAGCACCTTTTAATTTAGTTATGCTTCTTCTCATCTGGTGATTCTTTACGAAATACTTCTGTAATTAATTCATCATCTTCAGCTTTCACCCGTTTATTTAACTCTTCAACAGGTATTGCATCTACAGTTTGCATATCTTCATGCAAATCAAAAAGACTTATATTTTCTGAATTCACCATGTCTGGTTTATCAGTATATGGTATATCTGCAAAGGCATTTTTTGATTCAGGTAATGAGTCCCAATCTTTTTCCATAACTACACTCTCCTTTTGCATAGTGTGTGGAATAAAGCGTTAATTATGCAAAATACTTTAATCCTACTTAAGTCATCAAATAATTTAATTGATCCGAAAAACTTAAATTTTTTATATTCCATTTTCTTATTGGGCAATCAATTATTTTAAATGGCAACCCTAGCTTTTCAACGAATTCCATAAATTTTTTATCAAACCAAGGTGGACTCCAAGCACCTGATCGGCATATATGAATTGCCGATGTTTTAATTCCACTAGGTAAATTTTTAAACTGTAAATAATTAATATTAAAAGCTTTGTTCACTTGTTTGAAGTATTCAGGTTTCTCCTTAGTAAAAGGGCTATAAATGATATGTGCTTTTTTTATTTGTCGTTGTTTTAATAATTGACCAAGCCAGTTTGCACAATTTACTTCAAAATCTAAAGATGAAAGTCCACCATAGCCTAAATCTGAATGTGCATCAAAAAGATAAACCTCATCACAATGATAGTTTTTCGCAATTTCATAAGATAATGTATGTGAATCCGATACAAATACTTTTAAATTTTCATCAAACTGAAAAACTTGTTTAAGTTTATCCCAAAACTTATCAATTTCATTGGACAGTTGAAAATATTTTTGTAGATTTTTCCCTTTAGCTTCCGCTTGAATAAAGCGTTTATACCACTCATCTATTATTGTTTTTTTATTTTCTACATATGAAACGACCGTTTGATTTTCTGTGGAAATAAAATAGTCCCAATCAATTGATAATAAACTGTTCCCCATTCCTATCACCCCAAAAATCAAATATGTAATTTTAAAAATGTTAAATATAACCTATAACAATTTTAAAATTTATGAAATTATGAATCAAATAATAGGTTCCATAATTTGTCTTTCAATAAACCTATTTAATAGAATAGTTTTTATTTTCTGTTAAAATAAAATGTATAAAGGGGGAATGAATATGTATGATGTAGCAATTATCGGCGGAGGTCCTGCTGGAGGAAGCGCAGCAATCTATACTGCAAAAGCTGGTAAAAATACTGTGATTATCGACAGCAACCAAGGAGTAACAAAACGAGCAATGTTAAATAATCACTATGGTGTTTTAGAAATTACAGGTCCTGATTTAGTTGAAACAGGCTTAAAGCAAGCAAAAAAATATGGAGCTGAGCTTGTTGAAACAAAGGTGACAAGCATTTCCAAGGCATCTGAAGGATTCAAATTAGAAACTGAAAATGGAGTTATTGAAGCAAAACAAATAATTTTAGCAACAGGTTTTCTTACAGATTTAGCAGAAAGTACAGGCCTTGCAACTAAGCCTGGGACAGAACCACGAGTGAAAACAATCTTTGATGTTGATGCATCTGGCAAAACAAATATCGACGGAATTTGGGCTGCCGGTACATGTGCAGGAATAAGTGTACATACAATTATTACTGCCGGGGACGGTGCAAAAGTTGCCATTAATTTAATTAGTGAATTAAATGGCGAGAGATATGTAGATCATGATGTACTGAAATAATCTACAAAACGAGGGCTATACCGAAACTGAAAATTTCGGTATAGCCTATTTTCTATAAAAAGTATTTATTCTCCTGAACCGAAAGCGAAGGTCAAAACGACTTTTAGGACACCCCATCTTCTAAATCATCTATTTTTGATTAAGTACGTTTATTGCAAGTGTAGAAAAATAATTGGCTGCTATTATTAGTGCATCCTCATTTAATGTAAATGATGGATGGTGCCAATCTTTAGGTCCATTCACTCCTACCCATACGAAAAATCCTGGAATTTTCGTTTGATAGTATGCAAAATCTTCTCCAGCAGGGCTTTTTTCCGCCTCGACTACTTCATAGCCTAATTCAATTGCACATTCTTTCATTATTGTTGTAAATTGAGAGGAGTTTTCTACAACAGGCAAATATGGATACCATTTGAAAGAAGCCTTAGCTCCAAAACCAGACGCAATACTTTCAATTGTACGTTTCATTAGTTCAGGAACTTTTTCTCTTGCAGCAGTTTGGAATGTACGAACTGTTCCTTCAAGTACCGCTTTTTCAGGAATAACATTCCAAGTTGTTCCTGAATGGATTTGTGTAATACTAATGACAACATTGTCAAATGGGTTTAAGCTTCTACTAACAATCGTTTGTAATGCACCTATAATTTGTCCAGCAACTACTATTGGATCGATTGTATTATTAGGTATCCCTGCATGCCCACCAATTCCATTAATTTCAATCTCGAAACGATCAACACTTGCCATTAATGAACCTTCACGAATGCCTATTGTTCCAACTGGCAAATCAGGTTTATTATGCATTCCAAAAATTGCTTCTACATTTTCCAGAACGCCAGCATTAGCTACATATAAAGCACCTTGCGCAATTTCCTCTGCAGGCTGAAAAATAAAACGTACTGTTCCCTTTAATTCATTTCGTCTTTGTTGCAATAGAATTGCTGCCCCAATCATTGAGGAAGTATGGAAATCATGGCCACAAGCATGCATAACACCTTCATTCTTTGATGCAAAGGGCAACCCTGTTTCTTCTTTTATTGGCAAAGCGTCAATGTCAGCCCTTAATGCAATAGTAGGACCTGCTTCATTTCCAACAACTTCTGCAATGACTCCAACTTCAATTGGATAATCTAAAATAGTGATCCCCGCTTCTGATAACCAATGACGAATTTTTTCAGATGTCTTATACTCTTTCATGGAAGTTTCCGGATTTTCATGTAGTTCTCTACGGTATGTAATAAGCTTTTGCTGTAATTGATCATGATTAAAATGCTCTGGCAATTTCATTCCTTCTTTCAACAAATAAAGTTTACTTTACAACTAGGTATAATAAATTTTAATATGGTATACGTTCAAATTCAAGGTCTTCTAATAAGAGAAAAGCGCCTACTTAAAGACGCTTTAAAATCAATGATGGTTAATTTTTCTTTTTATTTCTTCGACGTTTGTATCACTAAATTGTGCAGTATTGTGACCGCCTTGTTTCGCAAGCATTTCCAATACCTCTTTATAAGACATTCCAGATTCTGCATTTTTTCTTTTAACTTCTTCAATATTAGTTCCAGCTACTGTATATTTCGCATTATTTCCCTGTTCCACTTTTAATACCTCCTTTAAGATTGACATGTATAAATTTAATAAAAATACTCATTTTAAAAAAACGCCCCTATTTAGAGAGGGCACTGAAAAAGTCCTCATAGGGATTTCATAGCGGGTAGATGAACGATTTGTCGTTCATCTACCCGTTTTTTTGGAATCCGTTGATTTCCGTTCCAGGCGGACGCTTTCCGCGGGCGAGGCC
>JAEXYZ010000035.1 GCA_023405135.1 Bacillota bacterium
GCGAATCATGCCCGCAGAGGCTCCATGTAAAGCCTACCAATAAACATACTTCTAAGTTTATCTTGTCCATGAAAATGGCTCATTTTTTCAGTTGCGATGTGGCTCACATTTCAATTGCGAAATACAAGCAATAAAAAAACCACCCCAAAACCTATCTAATCAAGGTTCAAAGTGGTTCTCAATCCTTTATTTATAAATAAACTCCCCTAACATCAGAATAGTTATACAATAAATATCTACTGGCAGCGAAATAAGAAACGGTAACAACGAGTTGACCTTTAAATAGACATTCGTTGGCATTATTTTTAACGCTATATTTGATTGGGTATTAGCAGTTAGCGTAAATTCGTTTACAATTTCAGATGATTCCTCGAGTTCCCATAATGCTTGATTTAAGTTAGGATTCGCATAATCTGCCTCTAAAAATGCATATTGAGGATTTGAAATAGCCATCATTACACTTCCTTCTCATCATTTTTCATATAATCAGAAGCAACTATTAGTTTTGTAATCCAGAATTAGACATTGCTCATAATGTATTATATTCCTAATTCATATAAGTCATAACTGTCTGTTACGTCGTTTTATGAACAAAAGACCTTTAGCCGACCTTTTTTGAAAGAAGAGAAAAGCTAGTATCCATTCTTAATATCGATAAAAAAGGCTGTCTTAGAAGTATTAAATTTACTTCTTAGACAGCCGATTGGCTAATTAAAGGAAAAATAAAAATAATTGCTGAAAACTATTGTAATAAAAAGTAATATTCTAAAATAAGAATCTCTAGTTAGGGAAAAGATTCAGGGACTTCAAAAGGAAAATACCACTCCTATCAACAGAATTGTAATGGAAATATCTACTAGTAACATAATAAGATAATGAATTTACTTTAAAGTATAAGTTCGGAGGAATCGCTTTTAATAATGAGTTTGAATAATTATTAACAGGCTTTCGATGATTTTCTTTCTCTGAAGTGTCTTTGATTTTCGATATTACTTGCTTCAAATTAGGATTTTCATAATCAGCCTCTAAAAATGCATATTGAGGATTTAAAATCGCCAACATTACACTTCCTTCGCTTCATTTTTTGTTTTCTCACCCAATCACAGGCAGCAACATTACAAAATCAGACATCAACTTTGCCATTTATTATATTCTAAATAGAAGACCATCATAACCAATTAAAAAAAGCTAATAATTATTTTGTCCCCAAATTAATTATTAGCTCAACAATACTAATTAGAAGATTGTAGATAATGCTGTTTCAATCTGCATGTCATTTCGTTTCTTCGTTTCCTGTTTCGTAGTCATGAATGGATTATTAATATTAACCTCGAAAATACCCTTCTTTTTCGTCATAATAAAAAAACACCTCCTACTAGTAGTAAACCACACTAAAAAGTCAACTGACCGATTCGTGTATTTATTCCTACTAATAGAAAGTGCTTGATACGTAGGGATTATTCCCTTTTTTATTACGTCCCAGGAGGGATTCGAACCCCCGACCGTACGCTTAGAAGGCGTATGCTCTATCCGGCTGAGCTACTGAGACATTGGTCAAACATGGCAACAACCATTTAAGACAATTATTATTATATTTGTATTACAGGAGAATGTCAACGTTATTTTAAAAATAAATGAAAATTTTACTTAATTTTTTTCTAAAACCTTACCATTCCATAATTGTTATTCATTTAAAGTAAAGTTTCTAGTAAAGATTTCTTCCCCTTGATCTGTATAACCTATAACAGTCCACATTTGATCTTTAAATTCAACTACTGCATAGCTTTTATTTTCAATGACACGAGGTTTTAAAAGGCTTCCTGGATTCACAAATAATATATTACCCACTAACTCTGTTCCTAATACATGTGAATGGCCGAAAAATGCTGCATTTGCTTCAACTTCTTTTGTCCGATAAAGTAAATTCATTGTTGTTGACTTTACATTAAGCAAATGTCCGTGTGCTACAAAAATTTTTAAGCCTTCTACTTCAAACAGCTCTTCTTCAGGAAAGCGTGTATCACGATCACAATTTCCTCGCACTCTTTTTGCACCTTCTAAATAAGGATGATCATATGGTAGTTCACTATCTCCACAATGAATGAATGCATCAACATCTGAATGTGCTTCTCGTACACGTTTTATTACTTCAGCATCCCCATGTGTATCACTCATAACTAATAATTTCACACTCAGGTCTCCTTTAACCACTTTTAATCAAAACTACCCGATACAAAAAAGTATCGGGCTTACTTTATTTTATCAAATAAATTGTAAAAATGCTTTATAGAACCGTTAAATATACAAATATTTTGAAACTAATCATAAAGTAACCATCGATTTATTACTTTAATAAATTTGGCAATTTTTCTGCTAGTTTTCGGATTGCATTTCCACGATGTGAAATTGCTCCTTTTTCTTCTGGAGACAATTCAGCCATAGCTCGTCCTAGTTCGGGAACAAAGAAAATGGGGTCATAGCCAAATCCATTTGCACCGCGTTTTTCATGCAAAATGACACCTTCACAAGTACCGAAAACAGTCGTTGTATCCATATTAGGCCCTGCAATTGCTAATGCGCAGCAAAAACGGGCTGTACGCTTTTCATCTGGTACTCCTTGCATGTTTTCAAGCACCTTTACAATATTTGCTTCATCGTCATGGTCCCCTGCGTAACGAGCAGAGTATACCCCTGGTGCACCATCTAATGCATCAATTGCTAATCCACTATCATCTGCAATGACAATTGTATTTAGCTCACGAGAAAGGGTTTCAGCTTTTAATACCGCATTTTCTTCAAATGTCGATCCTGTTTCTTCAATTTCCATATTCGGTGCAACCTCAAACATTGTCACCACTTCAAAGCCAAGAGGAGCAAAAAGCGCCTCGAAATCCTTTGCTTTGCCTTTATTTTTCGTTGCTATAACTACTTGCTTCAATTATGCTTCCTCCTTTAAAGGACCTACAAGGCTTGCTACCTCTCCTAGCACCTCTTTTTGAATCGTGATAAGATCTGCAATGCCTTTCTCGCCTAAACCAAGTAATGTGTTTAGCTCATCACGAGAGAAGGTTGCCTCTTCCCCTGTACCTTGAATTTCAACAAAGCGTCCGGCACCTGTCATAACAAGGTTCATATCAACAGCCGCCGCAACATCCTCTACATAGTTCAAATCTAAAACTGCACCTAATTCGTCGATGATTCCTACACTTGTAGCAGCTAAAAAATCAACAATAGGGAATTTTGCGAAGGGCTTTACTTCATGAATTTTTGCAACTGCAAGCGTTAATGCGACAAATGCACCTGTAATCGATGCAGTTCGTGTACCACCATCCGCTTGAATCACGTCACAGTCAATCCATACCGTTTTTTCACCTAGTGCCTCTAAATCAACAATAGCACGCAATGCTCGTCCAATTAAGCGTTGAATTTCCATCGTTCGGCCATTTATTTTACCTCGTGAAGCATCTCGTTGTGTACGTTCTGCTGTTGCTCTTGGAAGCATAGAATATTCTGCAGTAATCCAACCTTTCCCTTGGCCACGTAAAAAGCCAGGCACTCTATCTTCAATCGTTGCAGTACATATTACCTTTGTATTACCTACTTGTATAAGAACAGATCCTTCTGGATGCATTAAGTAATTTTTTTCGATTTGTACAGGTCTTAATTGTTCAACCTCTCGTCCATCATGTCTAGTCATAATTGTCCTCCTCGTTGTTTCGCGCCACCATATTATCATAATTCAAATTAAAGCGCCAGATGTACCAGGTACATAAAAATTTTGAATATTAAGAATTGTTTGTGTACCTGGTACATAAAAAAGAATTCAAAAACAGAGCCAGGTATTCAAACAGTATGTTGTTTGAGATACCTGGCGGGCTATAGTTTTATTCGGCGTATGTCTAGGTTTGATTTTTTAAGCCAATTTTCAGCGATTGTGCGAAAAATCGGTACTGACCCTGTTGAGTAGAAAATATGGTGTGGCTCTCTCATAGAAGTGTTTAGCTGATCATTATACTCTAATAAGTCTTTTACATCTTTAGCCGTTTCTTCTGCTGAAGAGAGGACCTCAACATTAGGTCCCACCACTTTTTCGATATGATGCTGTATAATTGGGTAATGGGTACATCCTAAAATAACTGTATCAAATTTTTTATTGGCTAGCGGCTTTAATCCTTTTGCTACTAAGTCGAATGCAAATTGCCCTTCATATTCTCCACTTTCTACAAGTGGGACGAACGTTGGACATGCAAGAGGAATTATTTTCGCCTTCGTACTTAAAGAAAGCAGTGCACTTTCATATGCACCACTTTTAATTGTGCCTTCTGTTGCAAGTACGACGATTTCATTTCGTTTTGTTTTTTTCTCAGCAGCACGTGCACCAGCATTTATAACCCCAATTACAGGAATTGACAAGTTTTTTTGCAAACTATCTAACGCTACTGCTGTTGCTGTATTACATGCTATGACTAGCATTTTAATATTCATTTTTTGCAGTGCATTTGCCATTTGCCATGTAAATTTTAAAACTTCTTGCCTGTTTCTTGGTCCATATGGACATCTAGCAGTGTCACCAATATAATAAATAGTTTCATATGGTAAAACTTCCATCATTCGCTTTGCAACTGTTAAGCCGCCAACACCTGAATCAATAACGCCAATCGGTGCATTCACAAAAACCGCCTCTATCCTATTCCATTTGTAGATGTAATTTATATAGTAGTTTTGATAACATTTCAACTTCTTGTTTATCAAAATCTACTAATAGTTCATGTAAGTAGTTTTGTCTTTTTTCGATAACTTCTTGAATAATTCTTTCTCCCTCTTCAAGTAAATGTATGTGTACAACTCGGCGGTCTTGATCATCACGAATGCGCACTACTAATTCACTTTTTTCCATACGATCAACTAAATCTGTTGTCGTACTAAAAGCTAAATACATTTTATTCGATAATTCCCCAATTGTCATATCGCCCGATTCATGTAACCATTGAAGCGCAATAAATTGCGGAGGTGTAATCGTATAATTGCTTAATATTTCTCTACCTTTTTGCTTAATTAAATGCGATGTATAGCGAAGTTCTTTTTCTAGAAAAGCTACTGTTTCATGGCTGTGCATTTCGTTTTTCTTCATTTTAGTGCATTCACTCCTCAAGAATCAAATCCGTCTCAGCGACTTTTGAACCTGTGTACACTTAGGGACAAAAAATTATTGCTGAATGAAGTTAATTCTATTTTGAAGCGTTTTAATCGAAATAGCAAGCATCCATTCAATGTAGTGATAATTCGTCTAGCCTCAGTAATTCAATTAATGCTTGTGATCTACTGGATACGCCCAGTTTCTGAATCGTATTTGAAATATGATTACGCACCGTTTTTTCGCTAATGCCCAACTTTTGCGAAATATCCTTTGTAGAATAATCTAGGATTAATAACTGAAATATTTCCCGTTCTCTTTTCGTCAAAAGCGAACGATGCTGCGGGCTATTCATAAGGCAACACCCTCCTATCTCCTCTTCTATGTAAAGTATGATAAGAGTTGAAAGGCTGTGAGGGCATTTTTACTATTTCCCATGTAATATTAATTTTTCTTTTTCATTCCATGGAATTGCTTTTCCACTGTTTTTATCAATTTGCACAATTGTACCTCGACCAGTAAAACATGCCTCATCATGGTCATTTTTTGCTAAGTAATGAATATCAATTGATGTTGTACCAATTCGTGCTGCCTTTACATAGATTCGAAGAGTTTCATCAAAAAATACTTGTTTTAAATAATCACATTGTAGATCTGCCACGACAGGAATTTTCACCACATCATTTTCAGACCACTCTGTTGAAAACCCAATATGCTTGAGAAATTCAATACGTGCATACTCAAAATAAGTGAAAGGAACCGTATTGTTTAAATGTCCAAACATATCCGTTTCAGAAAATCTTACCTTTACCTCAACATAAAACTCAAATTCTTCTGCCCAAGCTTGTGGATCAATAATATAATTTGCTCTCATCCTCATAACCCCTTCCATATTTCCCTCTATTCCCTTTGTAAAATGAATAGTTGTTCATTTATTATAACAAAAAGAAATTGGAGGTATCACTGTTTTGCTTTCGTTTTACATACGATAACGAAATATAAAAGAAATCCTTATTTTGAGTTGAAAATGCACATTTAAGATAATTATTATGGTATGAAATAGACTACAGGGGAATGTAAGAGAAATCGTTTCCTAAAGCTATGGATGAAAACATGCAGCCCAAACTACTGCCATACTATATTATGCAGCAAAATAAAAAGGGTATCTAAAAGTCAAAAATAATGACTTAGATACCCTTTTATTGTATTAATAATTAGTCAACCATATGGTCTGAACCGAAGAAGTTACGGAACATTTGTACAGTTGTTGCACGGTTAAGTGCTGCAATTGAAGTTGTTAATGGAATACCTTTTGGACATGCAGCAACACAGTTTTGTGAGTTACCGCAGTTAGCAAGGCCACCATCTCCCATAATTGCTTCAAGACGTTCATCTTTGTTCATTGCACCTGTTGGGTGAGTGTTAAATAAACGTACTTGTGAAAGTGGAGCTGGTCCTATGAATGAAGCTTTTTCAGACACGTTTGGACATGCTTCTAAGCAAACTCCACAAGTCATACATTTTGATAATTCGTAAGCCCATTGACGTTTACGTTCAGGCATACGTGGACCTTCGCCTAAATCATAACTTCCGTCAATTGGTACCCAAGCTTTAACTTTCTTAAGTGCGTTGAACATACGGCTACGGTCTACTTGTAAGTCACGTACTACAGGGAAAGTTTTCATAGGTTCTAAACGTATAGGTTGTTCTAATTGGTCAATTAAAGTCGAACATGATTGACGTGGGCGACCGTTAATTACCATTGAACATGCTCCACATACTTCTTCAAGACAGTTCATATCCCAAGTTACAGGAGATGTTTGTTGTCCGTCAACAGTAACAGGATTTTGTTGAATTGCCATTAAGGCAGAGATCACGTTCATACCTGGACGATAAGGAACTTCGAATTTTTCCCAACGAGTTGCACCGCCTTGAGTGTCTTGACGAAGGATTTCCAGTTTAACAGTTCTTCCAGTTTGTACTGCTGTTGTCATGATTAATGACCCCCCTTATTTTTATGAAGAATAGTCACGTTTACGTGGTGGAATTAGGGAAACGTCAACTTCTTGATAAGTAATTTCAGGTTCACCAGTTTGTGGATTGAACTTCGCCATAGTTGTTTTTAAGAAGTTTTCATCGTCACGTTCTGGGAAGTCTGGTTTATAGTGAGCTCCTCGAGATTCGTTACGTAAAAGTGCACCTTTTGTAATAACACGTGCAAGATATAACATGTTTTTCAATTGACGTGTAAAGTGAGCACCTTGGTTACTCCATTTTTGAGTATCATTAATGTTAATGTTTTCCCAACGTTCTAACATTTCACCAAGTTTATTATAAGTAGCTTCTAAACGGTCATTATAACGAACAACTGTTACGTTATCAGTCATCATTTCACCAAGCTCTTTGTGTAGCAAGTATGCGTTTTCATTACCATCCATTTTAAGGATTGCTTCCCACTTCTCTTGCTCTTCTTTTACGCGAGCATCATAGATAGATTGAGGAAGATCTTCCGCATGTTTCTTTAAGCCTTTTACATATTTAACTGCGTTTGGACCAGCAACTGAACCACCATAAATTGCAGATAATAGTGAGTTAGCTCCTAAACGGTTTGCACCATGCTGTGAATAATCGCATTCACCAGCTGCAAATAAACCAGGAATTTCAGTCATTTGATCATAATCTACCCATAAACCACCCATTGAGTAGTGAACTGCTGGGAAGATTTTCATTGGTAATTTACGTGGGTCATCCCCTACGAATTTTTCATAAATCTCGATGATTCCACCAAGTTTAATGTCTAATTCATGTGGATCTTTATGAGAAAGATCTAGATATACAACGTTTTCTCCGTTAATACCCAATTTTTGGTTTACACATACGTCGAAGATTTCACGAGTTGCAATATCACGAGGTACTAAGTTACCGTATGCAGGATATTTTTCTTCTAAGAAGTACCATGGTTTACCGTCTTTGTATGTCCAAATACGTCCACCTTCACCACGAGCAGATTCTGACATTAGACGATTTTTATCGTCACCAGGGATCGCTGTTGGGTGAATTTGAATCATTTCACCGTTTGCATATGATGCACCTTGTTGGTAAACGATAGATGCTGCAGAACCAGTGTTAATGATTGAGTTAGTTGATTTACCGAAGATAATACCAGGACCACCTGTTGCCATAATTACAGCATCAGAACGGAATGATTGAATTTCTTCAGTTTGCATATTTTGAGCTACGATACCACGGCAATGACCTTCGTCGTCTAAAACAACGCCCAGGAATTCCCAATGTTCGTATTTCGTTACTAAGCCATCTACTTCATAACGACGAACTTGCTCGTCCAATGCATAAAGTAATTGTTGACCAGTTGTTGCACCAGAGAATGCAGTACGGTGCATTAAAGTTCCACCGAAACGACGGAAGTCAATTAAACCTTCTGGAGTACGGTTAAACATAACTCCCATACGGTCAAATAAGTGAATAATGCCAGGTGCAGCATCACACATAGCTTTAACTGGTGGTTGATTTGCTAAGAAGTCCCCACCATATACTGTATCATCAAAGTGAATCCAAGGAGAATCCCCTTCACCTTTTGTATTAACAGCACCATTAATTCCGCCTTGTGCACATACAGAGTGTGAACGTTTTACGGGAACTAATGAGAATAATTCAACTTCAGTGCCTTCTTCGGCAGCTTTCATCGTAGCCATTAAGCCAGCTAAACCGCCACCTACGACGATGATTTTGCTTTTCGCCATGATTACTCCTCACTCCTCTTATTTGCTAAAATTATACCGGATGTTCTATTGTGTTAATTACACGAACGCTAAGATTGCTGCAACACCAACAATACTTAACAATACGAAGATTACCATTGTAACATACGATGCAATTTTCTGTGATTTAGGTGATTGTGTAATACCCCAGCTTACAAGGAATGACCAAATACCATTAGATAAGTGGAATGTTGCTGAAATAATACCTAAAATGTAGAATGTTAGCATCAAAGGATTAGCAACGATTTCTTCCATCATGCTGAATTCAACTTCTGCACCAAGTGCTTTTTGAATACGAGTTTGGAAGATGTGCCAAGCAATGAAAATTACAAGGAAAACTCCTGTAAAACGTTGTAATGCGAACATCCAGTTACGGAATGTGCCGAAGCGTTTCACATTGTTTGTAGCTGTAAATGCAATATACACACCATATAATCCGTGGAATAGAATTGGTATGTAAATTACAATCCACTCAACTAAGATTAGGAATGGAACTTTCTCCATAAAACCTGTTGCAGTGTTGTAAGCCTCTTCTCCACCTGTCGCAGTGAAGTTCATGAATAAGTGGAACACCAAAAACAGACCTACTGGAATAATACCTAGTAAGGAATGTAAGCGGCGCCAGTAAAACTCTTGATTTTTCGACAAGACTGTTACCCCCCTTAGTACTTTTGAATAGCGAGCCAATATCGTCACGATTTTGTAAACGTTCTTACATTGACTGCATATTTCATCATGGTACAATATTATAACATGTCCATTGTACTCTCAAGAACTATAAGCGTCAAGGTTGCTTCCAATTTTTTATACATACAATTAAATAAGAATTTCGCTAGTTTGAGCATTTTTTTTCTACTCTATGAAATTTTTATGTTGTTTTTAATTAAAAATAAGAAAATTCACGAAAGAGGTATTTTAAGATGACGTCAATTCAAAACAAATCTGTTCCTGCATTTGGTTATGATTTACTTAGGGATTACTTACTTCCAACGATATTAGGCAAACATGAGAAGGATGTATTATATTGGGCTGGAAAAGACTTAGCGAGAAAGTTTCCATGTACCGATACTCAGCTTATTATCTCATTTTTCCAAGATGCAGGTTGGGGTTTTTTGACGCTCGATAAGGAAGAAAAGGATGGATGCACATTTCATTTAACAAATGATCTTGACCTATTAAAAATTGAAGAACGTTCATTTCGACTTGAAGCAGGCTTTATCGCTCAACAAATACAAGGAATTAAAGGTTGCTTAACTGAATGTCATGATGAAAAAAGAGAAAATCAACATCAAGTTGTATTTACTGTAAAATGGGATAAAAAAGAAACAATTGAGTAATTAAATAGTTTCTTCCATTTAATTATAAAAATTGAAGGTCGTCCTGAAAATTCAATTTCAGGGTCCCCTTACTATTCAACCTTAAACTATTCGTATTCTCATCGAAAAACTATTGTACTGAAATTAAATATAAAGAGCCGTCCCCAAAATAACTCGGACGGCTCTTGCTTTTAATTAACCAATTCTTCTACTAAATTAAACTCATCGTGTAAAGCGTTTGCTGCGTGAATCATTTCATCTTGAGGCACAACAACAGATACTTTTATTTCTGACGTACTTACCATTTTCACTAATATATTTTCTTTACGTAACCGGTCGAACATTCGGGCTGCTACACCAGGATTTGAAACCATCCCGGATCCAACTATGGACACCTTAGCTAAACCTACCTCAAAATCTGCAAAACTAAATCCTAATGCCGGTTTATTTTTTTCTAATACTTGTAAAGCTTCAGCAAAATCTTCTTTTGCAATAGAAAAGGAGACAGTTGGTTTTACGCCGTCAATCACAGCCTGTACAATAATGTCAACATCAATATTATGCTGAGCAAGTGTTGTAAAAATAGTAGCGAGTGATGAGTGCTCGTACGAATCATATCCTACTGTTAAACGAATAATATCTGCCTCATAAGCTACACCTCGTACAACTAGATTTTTCTCCATTTCTACCTCTCCCTTTATCAAAGTTCCCTTTGCATTATCTTTACTAGATCGAACAATTAATGGAATTTCATATCGTTTTGCTAACTCAACAGCTCGCGGATGAACGATTTGTGAACCAAGGTTAGCGAGCTCCAACATTTCATCATAAGAAATTTGCTTTAGCTTTCTTGCCTCTTTTACTACAGTAGGGTCTGCAGTATAAATTCCATCCTGTGTTGTATATATGTCGATTCGTTCTGCTTGAATCGCAATACCGATTGCAACTGCAGTTGTTTCAGGACCACCCTCCCCTAAAGTTAAAATGTTATTGTTTTGGTCAATTCCTTGAGATCCCGCAACGATAACAATTTCTCCTTTTTTCAGTCGGTCGAAAATTAAATCCTGATTGATACTGTTAATGAGTACATTTTTATTTGATTCGATGGTTTGAATACCTGCTTGCCATCCTGTTAAAGAAACAGCTTTAAAACCATTTTTTTGAATAGCGATTGCTAATAAACTGCTAGCAATTTGTGCATTTGTTGAGTTTAAAACATGGAGTTCTCGTTTCGAAGGTTTATCTGAAAGTGAAAATGCGTATTGTAAGAACTTATCTTCCAATAAATCAATTGAAGGAACAACAGCAATCACATTTCGACCTAGCTTTTTTTCTTCAATAATTCTTTTTGCTATTTGCTCTATTTTTTCAGGTGTCGATAGTGAAGAACTGTCGATTTTTACAACAATACTCGTCATAGCTAATCTCTCCTTTTCAACTCGATGTTGACCTTGCTACATTCTTTTATAAATAAAAAAGCAACTTCTCACAAAAATAGTGAAAAGCTGCCTCTGAACATACCTAATGATTGGAACGTTTTACGAGATAGCCCTCCAGAATCTAAATTTTGATTCTGACAGTTTTACATTTCTTAAATGTAAAACCAGCAACAAACCCGAACAATTGATTTACTGCTTCGGCAAGTTTTCCTTTCACTAACTATCTTAGGAATTGTTCATCCTCCAATCAGTTACTATTAAACCTTGCACCTCTATCTTAATTATACTAAATGGTATGTGCTTACAATATCATACAATTATTCCTTTGACAATGTGTCTTTATGAAAATAATTATAAATAGCAGTTGCTGTGGAGCTAGGTATTTGAGCTGCCAAAAGTTCTTCAACTGTTGATTCTTTTATTTTTTTAATTGATCCAAAATATTTTAATAATTGCTGTTTTCGTTTTGGTCCTACACCTTCAATTTCATCTAACACAGATTGTATTGCATGGGTTTGATGCTGTTGACGTAAAAACGTAATAGCAAATCGATGCACTTCGTCTTGAATGCGTTGTAGTAAATAAAATCCATCGCTCGTTCTTTTCATTTCAACTGGTACAGGTGGATCTCCAAACAATAATTGAGAAGTATTATGTTTTTCATCTTTCGCTAAACCAGCAATTGGAATATAAAGACCTAGTTCATCCTCTACTACTTCTCGTGCAACTTCCATTTGTCCTTTCCCACCATCGATAATAATTAAATCTGGAAGAGGTAAATTATCTTTTAACACCCTTGTATATCTGCGGCGAATAACCTCTTGCATAGCACCGTAATCATCATGTTTTGCCGTTTCACGAAGTTTATATTTACGGTATTCCTTTTTAGCCGGTTTGCCGTCGATAAAGACAACCATAGCTGAAACAGCGTCTGCACCGTGCATATGACTATTATCGAAGGCTTCGATCCGAAGCGGTGCAGCGATATTCATCGCATCCCCAAGTTCCTCGCATGCACCTACTGTTCGTTCTTCTTGACGTTCAATAAGTTGAAATTTCTCATGGAGCGCAATTTGAGCATTTTTCATTGCTAAATCAACTAGTTCTTTTTTTGGACCGCGTTTAGGAATGACCACTTTCACATCCAATAGCTTTTCTAAAATAGCTGTGTCGATATTGTTTGGAGTAAAAATTTCTTTTGGTTTAATATGTTCCGGAATTTCATAAAAACGACCAATAAACGTTAAAAACTCTTCATCAGGATCGCGATAAATTGGGAAAATAGAAACATCCCGTTCAATTAGCTTCCCTTGTCGTACAAAAAATACTTGTACACACATCCAGCCTTTTTCTACCGTAAAACCAAAAACATCCCGATTTGATAAATCCCCTGAGACTATTTTCTGTTTTTGCATAATTGTTTCAATATGAGAAATTTGATCACGAAAATCTTTAGCCCGTTCAAATTCTAAATTTTCCGCAGCCTCCATCATCTTTTTTTCGAGCTCTACTTTTACTTCCTCATAGCCTCCGTTAAGAAACTTTGTAATTTCCTCAATCATGTCATCATAAACTTTTGAATCAATTTCCTTTACACAAGGAGCTAAACACTGTCCAAGATGATAATATAAGCAAACACGATCAGGTAATCTAGCACATTTTCTTAATGGATAAATTCGATCTAGTAATTTCCTCGTTTCATTGGCAGCAAAAGCGTTCGGATACGGTCCAAAATATTTTGCTTTATCCTTTTTTACTTTTCGAGTTGTTAATATGCGCGGATATTTTTCATTTGTTATTTTAATATACGGATAAGTTTTATCATCCGTAAGCATGACATTATATTTCGGATCATGTTTTTTTATTAAATTTAACTCTAAAATTAAAGCCTCTAAATCACTTGAAGTAACAATATATTCAAAGTCTTCAATTTCACTAACTAAACGCTGAGTTTTCCCATCATGGGAGCCAGTAAAATAAGAACGGACTCGGTTTTTTAAAATTTTTGCCTTCCCAACATAAATGATCGTACCTTGGCGATCCTTCATTAAGTAGCAGCCTGGTTCGTCCGGCAAAATTGCTAATTTATTTTGAATGTTATCATTCATTCATATCACCTAATGTAATTTACCTTTTTACTATATTATACGGGGTTAGGAAGAACAAATGCGAGGAAAAAAGAGCTTCTCTAGAACTTTTGCGTTACAGTTGAGACATATAACTTCTTTTTCGGCGGTTTGGCTTTTTTTGTGGATCGATAAACTTAGTACGCTTTAACCTTTTTGTAGAATTTCGAGTTCATTTAGAATCGAATATTATTAAGAAAGTCTTTATAAAAAAAGCCCCAAAAGAAGCAAATCGCTACTTTCGGGACATATTAGTTAATTATTTATTGTTGTTGATAAATTCAACTAAAGCTTCTTTTGGTTGGAATCCAACAGTTTTAGCAACTAACTCGCCATCTTTAAATAATAATAATGATGGGATAGACATTACTTGATATTCTGCAGCTGTTGCTTGGTTGTTATCAACGTCTAATTTAACGATTTTTACTTGATCGCTCATTTCTGCATCAATTTCTTCTAAAACTGGTGCAATCATTTTACATGGTCCACACCATGTTGCCCAAAAGTCTACAAGTACAACGCCTTCAGCGATTTGTTGTGAAAAGTCTTGATCTGTTGCATGTGCAATTGCCATTTTTAATATCCTCCTTAAATCTAACATCTGTACGTAGTATAGCATGATAGTAAAATGAGTTACAGTAAAGTGAACTGAAAATCCGACATAAATTTTACAAAATCTTAGTAAACATAAAATTTATAGTAGTTTCATAATTAACATCTTTTCTTAGTTAAATCTTAGTTAAATTTTAAGTTTTATTATGATACTGCAAAAATGATGCTAGACAGTTGCTTATACATACAAATGAATATGAACCGCCTTTAAAAGCTTTGTTATATTCAAACCTTATTGTATGATAATTTGTAAAAAATATAGGAGAATTATTATGGAATTTCGTTCAAAAATAGACAACTTTTTTGTAGTTATCGTATCCATCACATTGCTCTATATTTAGATAATGAGAGAACGGTTATCGAGACAATTTTAGTTGTGTCCTTATGTCTTTTATTAATTGGGATTGTTTTATGGTGTACATTTTCTATTAAGTACGTTTTCTATGAAGATTATTTATGTGTTAAAGCTGGTCTCTTTAGAAGTCGAATTCCATATAACGAAATGACAAGAATATCAACTACAAACGATATCTTTACGGGCTATCGTCTATTATCATCAAAAAATGGAATTGAAATATTTTATAAATCGGCATCTTTAGGCAGTGTGAAAATTTCACCAAAGGATGTTGAGCTTTTTATTTCTGAATTAAAACAACGTTGTCCAACTATACAAATTGATAAATTAAATTAAGAATTAACAAAAAAGTGAAGCCCATTTCGAGCAATATATCAGAATATTTTTTTAACAAAGTAAAAATAAAAAGTCGATTTGTAACAAATTTTTGCTACAAATCGACTTCTTTAATAAATTAAGAATTTACTTTTAACGCTTTAAATTCTTCAATTAATAAAGGAATTACTTCGAATAAATCGCCAACAATACCATAGTCTGCAACTTTAAAAATGTTTGCTTCAGGATCTTTATTAATTGCTACAATTACTTTTGAATTCGACATACCAGCTAAATGTTGAATTGCTCCTGAAATACCAGCTGCAATATAAAGGTCCGGTGTTACAACCTTACCTGTTTGACCAATTTGCAGTGAATAATCACAGTAACCTGCATCGCAAGCACCACGTGAAGCTCCGGCTGCCCCTCCAAGTAAATTAGCAAGTTCTCTTAATGGCTCAAAACCTTCCTCAGATTTCACACCACGTCCACCTGCAACGACTACCTTTGCTTCTGATAGGTCAACACCCGTAGATGCTTTGCGCACGACTTCTTTAATAATTGTTCGTAAATTTTGAATATCTACTGAAATTGAAGAGACAGAACCTGTACGACTTTCATCTTTTTCTAGAGGTGCAATGTTATTCGGACGAATTGTCACAAATACTAAGCCATCTTTAATTTTTACTTTTTCAAATGCTTTTCCAGAGTAAATTGGGCGTATGAATACTACGTCATCTCCGGCACCTTCAATTTCTGTTACATCTGAGATTAAGCCAGATTGTAATCTAGACGCAATTTTAGGTGATAAATCTTTACCTAATGATGTATGACCAAAAACAATTGCTTCTGGCTTTTCTTGTTCTACAACCGCTAGTAAAGCTTGGCTAAAACCGTCTGAAGTATATGATTTTAAATGTGGATGCTCGACTGTTACAACACGATCTGTACCGTAAGCAATTAAACTATTTGCTAATTGAGAGATTCCATCTCCAATTAGAGTACCTACGATTTCACCACCATCCGCAATTTGTTTTGCAGCAGCAATTGCCTCATATGAAACGTTACGTAATGCACCGTCACGAACTTCGCCTAACACTAACACTTTCTTTGCCATATCATTATCCCTCCGTTACCCGTCTTTTTTAGACTACCTTTGCTTCAGAATGTAATAAGTTCACAAGTTCTTTTACTTGGTCTGAAAGATCACCTTGTAAAATACGTCCAGCAGACTTTTGAGCTGGCAAGTAAACTTCTACTGTTTCGACCTTCACTTCTACATCGTCTTCATCAATGTCTAAGTCATCTAGTTCAAGCTCTTCAAGCGGCTTTTTCTTTGCCTTCATTATACCTGGCAAAGAAGGATAACGAGGTTCATTCAGTCCTTGTTGAGCCGTCACTAATAACGGTAAAGAAGTTTCAATAATCTCTGAATCTCCTTCAATGTCACGTACGATTTTCACGTTCGTACCATCGATTTCAAGATTTGTAATTGTCGTTACATAGTTAATGCCAAGTAGGTCTGCCACACGTGGGCCGACTTGTCCTGTACCACCATCAATTGCAACATTTCCAGCTAAAATTAAATCTGCCTCTTTATCTTTTAAATATTCTGCTAGAATATAGGCAGTTGAGTATTGATCAAGTTCATCTAAATCATCTTCAATGTTGATCAGCACCGCTTCATCTGCACCCATAGCTAACGCTGTACGAAGCTGCTTCTCTGCGTCTTCTCCACCGATTGTGATGACAGTTACTTTTCCACCTTTTGCATCACGCACTTGAATCGCTTCTTCTATCGCATATTCATCATATGGATTAATAATGAACTCTGCTCCGTCCTCTTGAATTTTACCATTTGCAATCACAATTTTTTCTTCAGTGTCAAATGTACGTTTAACTAATACATAAATGTTCATATCCCTTACCTCCTAATAAGCTAATAGGCTACATTTTATGTAACCAATCATTTAATTTTCGTAGTATTTTCTTAAATTAAATAGATTACTTACCTTTAAAAGATGGCTGACGTTTCTCAATAAATGCTTGTATACCTTCTTTTGCATCCTCAGACTCAAATACTGTACCAAAGCTTTGTGATTCCGCTTTCACACCATCATAGAACGATTGATGCTTACTATATTGCATCATGTTAATAGCTGTTTTTAATGCTATCGGACTCTTTAATGCTATTTTTTTAGCCATTTCAATTGCATTTGATAAAAGTTCGTCAGCTGGAAATGCCTTGTTTGCAAGACCCCATTGCACTGCTTCATTTCCACTGATTGGTTCACTTGTAAAGAGCATTTCTGCTGCTTTAGCCATACCAACATATCGTGGTAAACGTTGAGTACCTGCAAAACCAGGAATTAAACCAAGTTGTAGTTCCGGCAATCCTAATTTCGCATCTTTAGCTACTAAACGGATATGACATCCCATTGCAAGCTCCAGACCACCACCTAATGCCGCACCGTGAATAGCAGCAATTACTGGTTTAGGGAACGACTCTAATCGCTCAAATACTCGTTGTCCTTCGCTAGCTAGTTTCGAAAATTCTTCACCTGAATTAATCTCAGTAAATTCTTTTATATCAGCACCTGCCGAGAAAAAACGCCCTTCACCATGAATAAGGATGACACGTACTGAATCATCATGCTCAACAGCAGTTAATAATTCATCAACCTCAGAAATTAATCCCCTTGATAATGCATTTGCAGGTGGCCGCTTAATTGTGGCAATTGCTACTCTATCTTCAATATTCAAAGAAAAATATTGCATTCTCCCACTCCCCTACTCGCAATTTAACCTTTTAATCCATTTAATAATAATTGTCTAACTTTTGGTGCAGTTGCGATTAAATCATACCGGAAATCATTCATTACCCAAGATGTAATCGTTTCATCAATTGTTCCGAAAACCATTTGACGAGCAACTCTTACATCCATATCCGATTGAAATTCTCCCTTCACCATGCCTTCTATTAAAATTTCATCAAGAAGTTTTAAATATTCTTTTAGTATTGAGTTAATTTTCAGTCTAGTTTCTTTGTTCGATTGTCTTAATTCAAGCTGTGTTACTGTTGCAAGGTGGCGATCATTTGCTAATACGTTAAAATGGTTATCTATCATTTGAGATAACTTCTCTGATGAAGTTTCACCATTTTGAATAATTTGTTGTAAATTCTCAACGAAGACACCCATTTTTTCTTGAAAGACAGATATTAAAATATCCTCCTTATTTTTGAAGTACAAATAAATTGTACCATCTGCAACGCCTGCTTGTTTTGCAATTTTCGAAACTTGGGCTTGATGATAGCCGTTTTCTGCAATCGCAATTACAGCTGCATCTATAATTTGTTTATATTTGGGTTTATCTCGTTTCATGCTGTTCACCACCAAAAAAATATGAAAATATGAATGACCATTCATTCATATTTTCATATTATTATTTATTAAACATTCTGTCAATAAGTATCCTCCTGATTATTTAACTTGTAATTCATTTATTTTTATTTTTTCTTCTTCCACTAAAGTACGTCTTAAAATTTTTCCAACAGCTGTTTTTGGTAATTCATTGCGGAATTCATAAAAGCGCGGTACTTTATAAGCAGCTAAATTTTGACGGCAATATTTATTTAATTCTTCTTCAGTAACGGTTTTTCCTTCTCTTAAAACGATATAAGCTTTAACAGTTTCGCCACGATATGGATCAGGTATTCCAGCGACAACGCATTCTTGAATTGCTTCATGTTCATAAAGTACTTCTTCAACTTCTCGAGGATAAATGTTGAAACCGCCAGCGATAATCATATCTTTTTTACGATCAACAACATAAAAATATCCTTCCTCATCCATATATCCTAAATCACCAGTTAAAAACCATCCATCTACGAAGGACATAGCTGTATCTTCTGGTCGATTCCAGTAGCCCATCATTACTTGAGGGCCTTTTATTGCAATTTCACCAATTTCCCCTTGAGGTAAAATTTCACCATCTGTTGAACGCATTATAACTGCCTCAGTATCAGGCCATGGTACACCGATTGATCCCTTTACACGTTTTCCCCAAATAAAGTTGGCATGTGTTACAGGAGATGTTTCGGTCAATCCGTAACCTTCCACAAGCCTTCCACCTGTTACTGCTTCAAATTTATCCTGTACTTCAACAGGTAAGGGAGCAGAACCACTTAAACAAGCCTTAATTGAAGATAGATCATATTTTCCTATATCAGGATGATTTAATAAGCCAATATACATTGTCGGCGCCCCTGGAAATAAAGTAGGTTTCTGCTTGTCAATCATTTTCAATACTTGTTCAATATCAAATTTCGGTACTAGAACCATTTTGTTATACGTCAGAACCGATAGTAACAGTACGGTTGTCATTCCATAAACATGGAAAAATGGTAATGCCCCTAAAATGACTTCTTCTCCATTCTTACATTCGTACATCCATGCATCACACATCATTGTATTTGCAATTAGATTTTTATGGGTTAGCATTACCCCTTTGGGAGATCCAGTCGTACCACCCGTATATTGAAGTAGCGCTAAATCTTCCTCAAAATTAAATGGCACTTCGATAGGGAGCGCCTCACTCGTACGCAAAATTTCAGTAAATAAGTGAGTTAGCCCTTTATGCTCGACCTTCACACTAACTCCATACTGTTTCTTTTGAATAAATGGATAAACGAGATTTTTAGGGAATGGTAAATAATCTTTTATAGCCGTGATAATTACATTTTCAATATTTGTGTCTTTTAAAACTTTTGTAATACGTGGATATAAAATATCCATTGATACAATAATTTTCGCTCCTGAATCCGCCATTTGATATTGCAATTCACGTTCAGTATAAAGTGGATTCGTTTGAACGACGATGCCTCCAGCATATAAAATTCCGAAATATGCAATTACTGCCTGTGGGCAATTTGGCAGCATAATAGCTACTCGATCCCCTTTTTCTACCCCTAAGCGAAGCAGATAATTCGCAAACTTTAGTGAGGATTCATACAATTCTTTATACGTAACATCTCTCCCAATAAAATGAATCGCCACTTTGTTCGGGTATTTTTCATACGCTTTCGTTAAAAATCTTTGAACAGGTACTTTTTCGTAAGTCAAGCTGTGAGGAATTTCTTTCGGATATTTTGAAAGCCAAACCTTCTCAGTCATTAACAACTCCCCTTTGTTTCAAAGTTTTAAATTTTCTTACAATTATTATAGTTGAAAAGAAAAGCGCTTTCAAACTATTTTTATAAAACTTTCACAAATTCGCTAATAAATGTTAGTTTTACTTTCACTTTTGCTAAATTTATAGAGTTGAATCTTGTAATAATATGTCTAAGGGAGTCTTAATTTAATTTAGTAATATAAAAAACTAATAGATTAAATGGCTTGTATAGATATATTTCTTGAAAGGTTACGCTAGTTAGTTTGTTTCCATTTCAAATAATGGTTTGAACACTGGATTTGATTCTATGTGACCGAATCAAATTCCATGCGCCCGAATCTCCTCCTATGTGACCGAAAGCCTTACTACGTGCCCCAATCTCCTCCTAAAAACATTTAAAGCTAGTAGAAGAAATTCTCCTACTAGCTTTAAAGTAATCATACAGTTGTTAAATAATAAATGCCGATGATTAAAAATAGTACACAGACAACAACTAATATTTTTGCTAAAGTTTTCATACAATCGCTCCTACGAAATACTTGCGCCGATTACAAATGATAGTCCTAATGAAATGGTAAATGAAATAAAACCTACTGAACGATTATCTCGTGCAATTTCATCATCAACTTTAAATCGAGGTGTTAAAAATTCAAATAATAAATAAGCAAAAATTAATAAAACAAATCCGAATAAGCCCCAGCCTATCATTTGTATTAATGTTGAATGGCGTTCGATTGAATACCTAAATATATTACATATCCCTATTATTTTACCACCAGTTGCTAGTGCGACGGCTAGGTTTCCATTCTTTATTTCTTCCCAGTTTTTATACTTTGTTACGATTTCAAACAAAACCATCGATACGATTAAACAAAGTACAACCACACTAAAATATCCTGCTGTTTCAACTAAAGGATGTTGCCAAAAACTTGAACCCAGCATCACAGTCATCCCCTCTATACTTTTAAAGCTTTATAAAATAAACATTAGCCATTGCCTAGCCTCACACTTTTACAAACATACGTGAATTTTTTATTTTAATTCAACGACAGTTACTCCAAATCCACCTTCTCCAGCTTCACCATAACGAAATGACTTTACACGTTTATGACCTTTTAAAAAGTTTTGAATGCCTTGTCTTAACGTGCCCGTTCCTTTACCATGAATAATCGATACACGATGATAGTTTGCTAAAAGCGCATCATCGATATATTTCTCCGTTCGAAGAATCGCATCTTCGTACCGTTCCCCACGTAAATCTAATTCTAGTTTTACATGACTATTCCTGTTTCTTACATTCGTCATTGTAACAGTTTGTTTTTCTTTTTCAGGTTTTACATATTGTAAATCCGATTCTTCTAACTTCATTTTCAAAATACCGATTTGTACAACCCATTCATTATCAGAAGCTTTTTCCACTAATGTACCTTTTTGTCCATAGCTTAAAACTTTTACTTCGTCTCCAACCTTTAAATTTTGTGCTCGTTCACGAATTTGCGCCTGTTTCTTTAACACAGGGTTTTCTTGAGGGGCAGCTTCCTCTAATCGCTTCTTCGCTTCAATTAGCTCATGTTCTTTTACAACCTTACTTGCATTTTCACGCATTTCTCGAAGCTGTGAAATAATTTTTTCAGCTTCTTCTTTTGCCTCATCAATAATTTTTCTAGCTTTTTCTTTTGCCTTTTTCTCTAAATTATCCTTTTTCTCATCATATGTTTTTAGACGTTCAGCAAGCTCTTCACGTAATTTTTGCGCCTCTTCTAAAAGAATATGTGCCTCTTCCGCTTCACGTTCCGAGCGGCGTCTGCTCTCTTCAAGAGAGGCAATCATTGCTTCAACTTCATGACGGTCTGAACCAGTAAATGATTTTGCTTGCTCAATAATCGACGCTTTTAAGCCAAGACGTTTTGAAATTTCAAAAGCATTCGATCGACCTGGTACTCCGATTAATAGTCGATAAGTTGGACTTAATGTTTCAACGTCAAATTCTACACTAGCATTAACGACACCTGGGCGATTATAGCCATATGCCTTTAATTCAGGGTAGTGAGTTGTAGCCATGACTCTTGCACCCCGACCAACTACTTCATCTAAAATTGAAATTGCAAGAGCAGCACCTTCTTGAGGGTCTGTTCCAGCACCAAGTTCGTCAAATAATACTAGGGAACGAGAATCAAATTTACTTAAAATATCAACAATATTTACCATATGAGATGAGAACGTTGATAACGACTGCTCAATTGATTGCTCATCACCAATATCAGCAAATAATTGGTCAAATACAGCAAGTTCCGAGCCATCTAGTGCTGGAACTGGCAAACCTGCCTGAGCCATTAATGTACACAGTCCAACAGTTTTTAAAGTAACGGTTTTACCACCTGTATTTGGTCCTGTAATTACAATTGCTGTAATATCCCGCCCAAATTCAATTGTATTCGGAACTGCCTCATCAATCGAAATAAGTGGATGTCTCGCACGGACAAGACGAATATAGCCTTCTTCATTCATTTTCGGCTTCGTACATTTATTTGCTTGGCCGTATTTTCCTTTTGCTAAAATAACATCGATATCTCCTAAAATTTGTACTAATACAAACAGGTCATGACTTACTTCTTGCACTTTTGATGAAAGCTCAACTAAAATCCGTTCAATTTCTACCTTCTCTTTTACTTTTAGTCGACCGATTTCATTATTTGCCTGTACAACAGATTCTGGCTCGATGAAAAGGGTTTGACCAGACGAGGATTGATCGTGAACGATTCCACCATAATGACCTCGATATTCTTGTTTTACCGGAATAACAAAGCGGTCATTACGAATTGTAACGATTGCATCTGAAAGCATTTTTGAAGCATTAGAGCCGCGCGTCAAGCTTTCTAATTTTTGTCGTACCTTTGCTTCTTCTGATCGAAGTGATTGGCGAATTGAACGTAAAGTTGTACTAGCTGAATCCAAAACCGCTCCGTTGTCATCAATACAATCATTTATTTCATGCTGCAATACCGTTAATATTGGCATTTGCTCTTTTCTTTCAATAAAATGGGGAATTTGAATATTACCTTCTTCCTCAATGTCTTCAATAAAATTACGAAGAACTCTGCTTGCACGGATCGTACTTGCAATTTCCATTAATTCAATCGGACTCAACATACCACCGATTTGGGCACGTTTTGCATGTGGACGGACATCAAAAATACCGCCCATTGGTACATTTCCTTTTACACGAAGAATGGAAAGCCCCTCATCCATTTCATCTAATAGCTCAATTACCTTATTAAAATCCGTTTCGGGAATTAGTTGCTCAATTGCATTCTTTCCTAAAGAAGATGTACAGAAGGCTGCTACTTGTTCACGTACTTTATCATATTCCAATGTTCTTAATGCTCGTTCTGCGATCACTTCCGAACACCTCCTGCTAAATCATTTCTATACACCTATTTACTTATTTTGCTGTATAAAAGTTTCAAATTGTTTTACTGACCATGTATTTACAACTAAATTTTTCTTCACCCAAGCTTTTTGAGCATACTTGGCACCAATATCCATAAATAATAATTGCTCAATAGCATGTGCGTCTGTATTAATAGCAATCGGTACATTCATTTCCATTGCCATTAATAAATGCTCGATACATAAATCTAAACGATAAGGATTTGCATTTAACTCTAAAATTTTCCCAAACTCTGCTGCCCATTTGATTAATTGTGGTATATCAGGATTATAGCCATCTCGTTGCCCAATAATTCGACCTGTTGGATGAGCAATCATATGAACATACGGATTTTGAATTGCTGTATATAAACGCTCCATTATTTTTTCTTGCGGCTGCGAAAAGCTCGAATGAATTGAAGCAATAACAAAATCAAGCTCTTTTAAGACAGCATCTTCAAAATCAAGGGTAGCATTCGGTAAAATATCCATTTCTGTACCCGCAAATAAACGGAAATTCGGATGGGCTTCATTAAATGCATAGATTTCTAATCGCTGTTTTTTTAAACGTTCTGGTGTTAATCCATTTGCAACCTTTAAATATTGCGAATGATCCGTAATAACGCCATGTGTATAGCCATGTCTTATTAACGCTTCTCCCATTTCTTTCACTGTATGAGCACCATCAGACCAAGTTGTATGCATATGTAAGTCTGAAACAATTGATTCGAGTGTTACAAGGTCATTTAATTCATCTAAACGATCTAACTCTTTGCCAGACTCTCGTACAGTTGGCGGAATGAAAGGTAAATTGAAATGAGCGAAAAATTGTTCTTCTGATCCAAAGGTTAACACTGAACCATCTGGTTGTTCGACTCCATATTCACTTATTTTCTTCCCTTGTTCTTTTGCAAGCTGTCTCATACGAACATTATGATCCTTAGAACCTGTAAAATGATGGAGAGCTGTTGCAAACTCATTTAGTGTTACGAGACGAAAATCAACATTCACTACATCTTCAATATCTAAAACAATGGAAACCTTCGTATCTCCCGCAGCTACAACTTCTTTAATAGCAAGTTCCTCAAGTAACTGTTCTTTTATTTGCTCAGGTTGTTCTGTTGCGACAATAAAATCAATATCTTTACTCATTTCATTAACACGACGAAAACTACCTGCAACAGAAAACCTCTGTACTGCTGGAATCGTTTTTAGTAATTCTTCAATATCGATGACAATTTGTTGTAAATACCAAATAGGTAAACGCTCACTTCGATTACCGAGCTGATCTAATTCTTTTAATATTTTTTCCTCAGATTTTGGTCCAAAGCCTGCTAACTTCTGAATTTCTTTCGCTTCACACGCCGCTCTCAATCGTTCTGCACTATCAATTCCTAGTTCACTATAAAGCTTTGCTAGTTTCTTGCCACCTAAACCAGGAAGCTTTAAAAGTGGAATCAATCCTTTTGGAACAGCTTCTTCTAGCTCTTTTAATTGGGATGATTCACCTGTCTCAATTAATTCATGTATTACAGCTGCAGTACCTTTTCCTATACCTTTTAGTTTCGTAATATCATCTATTTCATTTAAACTACGCTCGTCTAATTCAAGGGCATTTGCAGCCTTTCGAAATGCTGATACTTTAAATGGATTTTCACCTTGGAGCTCCAAATAAAGCGCAATTTTTTCAAGAGTTTTAATAACAATTTTTTTATTCAATTTCGTACCTCCTCGTGAAAAATGGAGGTATCCAGAAAGTAATAATTTCTGAACATCCCCACTCCTTCTGTACTAAATATATGCTATAAAGTCTTGCTCTTGCGGTACTCCGTATCCACGCGCAACTTATCCTAACAATGAAAGGAAAGTGACGCCTTCTAATTATTAATACTACTACAAACTTTAAGTCATAACGACATATACAATTTCTTGACTATTTTATTCTTTATAAATATACCACCAATCTTGGAACATCCCTGTGAGAATCGGCGTATGCTCAAGCATTAGATTTGCTATAATCGAACTTCCCATAAAGCTTTGTACTGTTTCAATTGGAACCATTGCCAACACATACATAGCAATAAATAAAAGGAAATAAAATTCAATAAAACATAGACCAGCACCAAGAAGTCGATTAATTGAATTTAATATTGGCAAATACGTTAAAAAATCAAAAACTGATCCTAAAATTTGTAATGCTATTTTTACTGCAAAGAAAATTACAGCAAAAGCAATAATTCGATAAAATGTTCGATCAACATCTAATGTATCTAAAATAAGTGTCATGGAAGCATCTTCACTAAAACCAGGATAAGGAACCCATAAGACAAACTTTTCAGCCAATGGTTTATAATAAATATATGCTACAATTAGCGCAATAAAAAAGCTTGTGAGATGAATAGCCTGCACGATGAAACCGCGTTTTAACCCTACTAGTAAACTAGCAATGAAGATAATAATTAATAATATGTCTAACATTTAATTCAACCCTTTAATTTTTTCAATTCTTCTTCGAGTTTTTCAACTTGCTTTTTTAATTGTAATAATTCATGTACGGTATTGACAGCTGTTAGTACTGCTAGCTTGGAACTATCTAGTGAAGGATTATGTACATGTATTTCTCGCATTTTGTCATCTACTATCGATGCAACTAGTCGCATGTGACCTGTAGATTCAGTGCCTACCATTTTATAAGTATGACCATATATTTCCACTGATATTCGGTTTTTTTCTTGTTCAGCCAAAGCAATACCTCCCAAAGCATAAGCAACAAACGCGTTTAATTTCTCTAGTTCACTATAAACAAGCTAATAATTACATAAATTTGCACGATTATATATTATTAGAGCATATTTGGAAATTTTATAATACATATCATATCATCTTTAGTTTGCATAGTACAACTACATTAAGGTTACAAATCCAATACCATCAAGGTTTTCGCAATTTTATTAATTTATCACCTTTGTATAATAACTCATAAAAACGAATATAAATGGGACTAATTATTATTGGTAACGCTATTTAAGTAGATATTAAAGATTTACTAAGACAATTAGTTTATGACATTTTCGACGACTTGTCGTTGGAAATGTCTCCGCTTTTACAAATAGATAATTTGAATAATCAAGAGCAATTAATTACGTTTTTAGATTACTTTTATAAACATCGAAAATTATTTGCTGTTCTCTTTGAGCATCCCGGTTTCAAGAAGAAACTGCATATGATTTTAAAAGATTCAATTATATTACAACGGAAAAGTGAGGAGCTTGATAAAAAGAAAGAAAATTTATCGATGGATATTCTAGCCTCTTCCATACTTGAGATTATTATGTGGTGGATTACAGACGGAATTCAATTTAGCTCAGAATATATAGCAAACCAAATTATTGAATTATATCGATAAATATACTACTCATATTTATCTAGCTTCAGTTATTATTAAGAAAAGCTTGTTACTGCGATAAATTCACTGTAACAAGCTTTGATTTTTAACATTCAATTCTGATAGCAATTCATTTAATACGAACTATTGTAAATAAATGGGAATGACGAATAAAAAGATTCTAAGTATATCGTTTTATTGCATATCATACCATGGAACGCTTTTTTATTTGAATTGAACGAAGGAAGGAACGAACCTATGTCGAATGTTGTGTTACAGCTTTCACAAGAAATACAAGACAAAGTAAAATCTTATTATGCATCATCTATTGTAGACCGTGCTGCACCAGGTGTAGTTTTCGCTGCAAAGCTATCTGATACTGCAATTACTATTTATAAATCAGGAAAAGTAATGTTTCAAGGCATCGGTGCAAAGAGAGAAGCTAGTCGTTGGGGAGAAGTAAAAATAAAAAGTTCATCAACAACAGCTTTGAATAATGACGGACAAAGGATCCAAACAAAAGGAGATCAGCTTCCCGATAACTTTGCAGCAATGTCTGTTATCGGCTCTGATGAAACAGGTACAGGAGATTATTTCGGGCCAGTTACAGTTGCCGCCGTTTACATCCCTCAAGATAAAATTGAACTGATTACCGAATTAGGTGTAAAAGATTCAAAAATGCTAAATGACACAATTATGAAAAGAATGGCGCCAGATATAATGTCTGTTTGTACCCATAGTATTTTAACTTTGCGCAATGAAAAGTATAACGAGCTTCAAGCAAAAGGTTATTCCCAGGGAAAAATTAAAGCTATGTTGCACAATCAATCTTTAAAACATGTTTTAACAAAAATGGCTCCTGCAAAACCAGATTATATTTTAATCGACCAATTTGCAGAACGAACTATATATTATAATCATTTAAAAAATACAAAAGAAATTGTACGTGAAAATGTTTTATTCTCTACTAAAGCAGAGCAATTACACGTTGCAGTTGCTGCTGCTTCTATACTTGCCCGTTATGCCTTTTTAAACGAAATGGATCGATTAGCGGAAGTCGTTGGATTTACACTACAAAAAGGTGCAAGCGGAAAAGTTGATGAGATGGCGGCACGTATTTGGTTAGAGCATGGCGAAGAAACATTACAATCTATAACAAAATGGCATTTTGCCAATACAGAAAAGGCAAGAAAGCTTGTTATGAAAAAAAGAAAATAAAAAATGTATGGGACGTAAGCATACGTTCCATACATTTTTTATTCATTTTATAAATCACCCATTGGAATAGGTCTTACTGGAGCTTGCGCCTTTTGTAATTGAGATAACGAATTAGCTCCTACCTTTTCTTTTAAAATATCTCTTACAATCGGCTGACATGTTCTTCCTTGACAGTGCCCCATTCCAATGCGGTTTCTTTTTTTAATTCCTTGAAAACTTCTAGCTCCTTCATCGATTGCTTGAAGTATTTCCTCAAGAAAAACACCTTCACAACGGCAAATACATATTTTTTCCAAAATCATCTTTCTCCTAACTTGATGGAATAAGCCTCCCACTTTTCATCCATAATTTCTCTTCCCATTTTTATATTTGGAAGAAATGAAATTGGAGAAGATTTTCTAGCACTCTCTACTTCATTAAACGCCCTTTGTACTTGTTGCTCATTTACTATTTTTATATCATGCAATAAACTAAATGCTGCAAGTTTACCTTGAGCCATCGCAACCTTTGCCCCTTCGATACCTGTAATATTTCCAGCTACATAGACTCCTTCAACAGATGTTTTTAAATATTTATTATGTAATGGAACGATACCACCTAATTGTGGAATATCAACAAGTATACAGTTCGCTACTTGTGATAAGTCTACTAAAGGTAAAAGACCACCAGATAAACAAACTGTATCTACTTCAAGCTCTGCTATCACACTCGAAGGATTACCATCGATTGATAGATTACTTACAGTAACACTTTCTACTTCCTTTTGGCCGTTGATTTGGGTAACTGCTTTCCTTAAATAAAGAGGAACTCCCATAATTTGAATGAAATTAAATTTTAATAATCTCAACATTAATTTTTTTATTTTCCCTTTAACAATCTTTCCACCTATTCGAAAAAAGTAATTGGGGGACATATTAACGACCATTAGCAGTTGCTCTAATACCTTTTCTGGATTACTTTTCTCTCTCGTCAACAATGAAGGTGGTGGTAGCATCATTCCAACTACATGAACTCCTGCTTTTTTCATTTCTAATGCAACTGAAATCGAAAGTGGATCAATCCCTACAAATAGGACTCGATTACCAATTTTGACGTGATGTAAATTTGTAAAAGTTTGCGCCGCTCCTACTGCTACTACCCCTACCTTTTGCCAGCCTGGTATAGGAAGTGCTTTTTCAATTGCCCCCGTCGCTAAAATAATTGCTTTAGCATCAATTTCTTTTATTTTGCTATTTGATAAATAAATAGTATTAGATTCAATTTTCCATACAGTTGTATTACAAAGAATTGTAACATTTAAAGTTAACGCTTCATCTGTCAAATGATTTGCTATTTCCTTTCCGTCCCACAACTGTTGTTTCTCCGATTTAGTATCCTTATACAACTGCCCTAATAACCGACCACCTGAACGATAATATTCGTCAATGACAACAACCTTCAAGTCATATTTTGCAAGTTCAATGGACGCCATAAGTCCAGCAGGTCCAGCACCAACAACAACTACATCTGCTTTCATTTAGATAAAGCTCCTAAAGTCATTTTCTCATTCACTTGTAATGTCCATATTTTCTTCTAAACATGTCAAACAAGTTCGGACATTACGCTTTTGATTAATCGTTGCTCGACATTCATAACAATGTCCAATACCACAGTAAATTCCCCTAGGCTCACCGGTTACTGCACATGTTCGAATGGCACGAATTCCATTAGCCATTAAAGCTGCCGCAATTGGTTGCCCTTCTATCCCCTTTAATCGCTTCCCATTAAAAGTAAAAGAAATTTCCTTTTTTTGAAGATTGGACATGCGGAACTCCTCGTATTATGAGATATTATTTTAAGATAACGTATTTTCTGAAAACCGCGCAAAACTAAATGGCGATAAATCAACTTCAACTTGTTGATTCGTAATCAACTCCGCCATTAACTTACCTGTGACAGGTGCTAAAGCTACACCATCTCCTTCATGTCCCGCTGCAATATATAATCCTTCAACAAACGGAATTTCTCCAAGTATCGGCATATTGTCTGGAGTATATGGGCGAAAACCAGCAAAAGAACGAATTAAATGCGCATTTTCTAAACATGGGAATGCTCTTATTGCCTGTTTTGCAATTTCTCGAATAATTTCTGTTTTAATAGACTGATCAAAACCGACAAACTCCCTTGATCCACCAATGAGCAACGTGCCACTTTTTGTTTGACTTATAGCAAGACCAATTCCATAAGGTATAGGAGTTCGTTCTTTTTGCAATTTTGATAATATATAGGATCCACTCAACATGTTACAATCAATTATTTTTGGTAATTTCTCCGTTACCAACACAATGCCCTTCCGTGGAATAATTGGAACATCAAGTTGAATCCTACTTAAAATATTTTTTGTCCATGCACCACTACAAATGACAACAGTATCTGCATGGATTTTTCCATGAGTTGTTTGAACTCCTATTATTTTGTCGTTCACTATAACTAAATCAAGTACTTCACAATTCAATTGAAGTATTGCATTATTTTTATAAGCAGCCTTTGCAAAAGCAAAGGCCATATGCATTGGGTTAATTTCCGCATCTTCATCACACCATGAAGCAGCAATAATTTTCTTAGAAAGATACGGATTCTTTTTTCTCACTTCATCACCAGTTAATATTTCTACATTTAATCCGATTGAATTTTGTTTCTCCACCATTTCTTGTAAAACATTAAGATCTTGTTCATTATCAATTAAAATCATCCCGCCACCTTGACGGTATTCCAAATCTTGCTGTAATTCTCTTTCTAATTCTTTATAAAGCATTGCACTTTGTATAGCTAGATCTAGCGCGGGTCCTATTTTCTTGGACTGTAACATAATCGCTTTGTCGCAAGCTCCGGAAGAACCGGCTGCAATATCTTTCGCATCAATAAGAACAACCTCGACATTCTTTTTAGATAAGTAATATGCTACGGAAGTTCCAATAATCCCTGCACCGATGACGATGACTTTTCGTTTCAAGTAGTAACCCTCCATCGATACATAAAATAATTACTATTTCTTCGTTATATTATGCATTTCCAACTTCTATCGTTCTATTTGAATCTGTTTTATTTGGAAGGATTAAAGAAACAATGATAGTTAGTAGTGCTGAAATGAATACACCCCATAGAATTCCAAATACAACAGAGATAATAGCGCCAGATAGTAAACCGATTCGCCCTCCCCAAACTGAAACTTTACTATTTTGAGAACCCATTTCAAAACGCTCTGTTTTTCGCGCTTTCCATAAAAGGCCCACAATCAATACAGGTACTACTCCCCCACCTGTCATTGTATAAGCAAATGAGAATAAACTGATGATCGATTCTGAATAAACAGCAGCAGTAATCGAAAAAATGCCAACGATGACTACTAACCATTTAGAAATAATGATTAACGATTTGTCCTTTACTTCCTTTTTAAATGGAATAATAAGGTCATTCACAATAACGATAGCTGCTGAATGTAATTGGGAAGATGCGCTTGAAATAGCTGCTAAGAAAATTAAAATGAAGAATAACAATGCAACTAATTGGGTCATTTCGTTTAAAATTAACCACGAAATCGCATTTTCTGATTCAATATTTGGATTAATTGCTTTCACAATCATTCCAGAAACAGAGGCTAAAATAGTGAAGATACTAGCAACAATACCACTATAAAACATTGCTCTGCTTGCCGCTTTTGGATTATCCGCTGCAAAACATCTTTGCCAGTATACTTGTGCTGCTAAAATACCAAAACATCCTGTAATAAGTAATGTTAATACTTCCCAACCTGAAATATTGAATTGCGTTAAAGAACTCGCTCCTACTTCAGCCAACATTGATTTTAACTCTATATAACTAAAATTAATTTTTGCGTAAACCTTTATATAAAACCAAATTGCAAGTCCAAACAAAAACACACCTTGTATAAAATCAGTCCACACTACCGAATACATGCCGCCAATTGTTGTGTAAATAATAAATACAGCAGAGAAGAAAAAGATGAGAGGTATAGGATCTGCACCTGTAAATACGGAGAATAACTGTCCCATTCCTTTTGCTTGCCCACCAATCCATGCAATCATAATAGCTGAGGTTAACATTCCAACTATAGCTCTTGCTACTTTATCTCTTAAAATTAAATCATTCAAAAGCTCTGCAATACTTTTATAAGTAAAGCGTGCTGCAAAGCCTGCAAAAAGCAAGGCAAACAATATTTTAGACCCTTGCTCACCGATAATAAATGGGATATTAGCAACCCCTATTTCAAATCCTTTTGAAGAATGACCAACAAAATTCCCAACACCCATGATTGTTGCAAAATCCGTAAATAAAATTAAGAAAAACGGAAGGGTACCGCCGGCAATGGCGAAATGTAAAAAGCTTTCACTCGACTTCTTTCTAAACTTCAAAGACATTCCAATAAAAAATAAACTTAAAGCAATAGTGACAATCCATGTCCACGTTGCTAACACTAAATTCCCCCTTTTTTAATAGTTATTTAATTCTTATGTGAAGCTTTTATATTTTATAAAAACTAATATACATAAAAAACCATACTATCAATCAAAAAACTCACTGATAGTATGGTTATGAACAATCTACTTTTATTTTATTAATTTACTAATCGCTTTAAATGTATCCCCTTTTGCAATTTGAACCATTTCTAATAACGCCATTTCAACACTCGTTACTTTTGCACCGAGCTGAACCATTTTTTGAAGTCCGATTTCACGATTCAATGCAGTTCTCGATGAAACACAATCTACTAGCACCTCTACTTCATAGCCCTTTTGCAATAAGTGGGCGGCAGTTTGATAAACACAAATATGTGATTCAATTCCTGCCAGCAACACTTTTTTGCGACCTGTCTCTTCTAATCGAGCAACAAACTCTGGTGTGTCATAAGCGCTAAATGTAATTTTTTCTATAGGTTGTAAATCAGTTAAATGCTGTGCAATTTGTTCAACAGTTGGACCAAGCCCTTTTGGATATTGCTCGAGCCATAAAACTGGCAATCCTAATGTGCGCACCCCTTCTGTCACCTTCTCAATATTGTTAATAACAAATTCACTGTTATCTACTATTTGTGCTAATTTCCCTTGAATATCAATTAAAACAAGTACCGTATCATTTGAATTAAGCATTATTAAACCCCTTTTCTGAAAAATTCCCTGACCATATAACATTCTAGAAAAAAACATTATTTCCTTCTTTATATGTAGAATTTCTTTATTTCCTAGATTATTAAACTTATTTTTTAAAGCTATAAAAAAATAAGCTGTCCATTTTCAGAACAGCATAACTTCTATTCTACATAATGTCAATTTAATTGGCGTGCTCCTGCGGTTACTCGTCGCATTGGTACTCCTATTGTAGTCGCATTGGAAACATTGAAGCATCAGGGGCCGTCTTTATATAATTAAGCCGTCCCCTTCCTAATGTATAAAAAGTGTCTCTATATCTTCTGAACTTTTTGTTTTTTCTTTAGCAACTTGAAAATAGGTAAAATAATCATTAACAAAATAACAATCAAAATAACGAGAGAAATCGGTCTCTGTACAAATGTTAGCAAATCACCATTTGTAATTTCCATAGTTCGACGGAAATTTTGTTCCAATAATGGGCCTAATACTAGAGCCATAACCGCTGGAGCTAACAGAAAACCAAAACGTGACATCACATATCCAATCATGCCAAATATAAATAGTAAAACAAGATCAAACTGATTAAAGTTAATACCGTATACACCTAGTACTGAAAGAGCAATTACTCCTACAAAAAGCGGAATCGCTGGTAATTTTAAAAGTGACGCAAAAACACCTACTAATGGTAAGTTTAATATTAACAGCATGACGTTACCGATATACATGCTAGCAATAATCGCCCATAATAGGGTTGGGTTTGAATCAAACATTCCTGGACCTGGTTGTAGGCCGTACATCATGAAAATAAACATTAATAGTGCTGTAGTAGCTGAACCTGGAATACCAAGAGTAAATAACGGTACTAACGCGCCACCTACTCCAGCATTATTTGCAGCCTCTGGACCTGCTACTCCTTCGATTGCTCCTTTACCAAATTCTTCAGGATGCTTAGATAATTTTTTCTCCATCCCATAAGATAAAAAGGAAGCTAAAGATGGACCAATTCCCGGAAGAACTCCAATTAGAAAGCCTAATACAGATCCTCTACCAAATGGACCAACTGATCTTTTCCAATCTTCGCGAGTCATCCATTGGGATCCTTGAATTTTTTGCATATCTAGCTTTGGTGAACTACCTTTCCTCGCCATATTTTCAATTGCTTCAGGTATTGCAAAAAGCGCAATGGCGATTAAAACAAAATCGATTCCATCTAAAAGATTAGGGATACCAAAAGTAAATCGTGGAACACTTGTCTGTAAGTCAATTCCCACCATTGCAATCGCAAGACCGAATAAAGTTGAAATATAAGCTTTCAAAGGAGAACCCGTTGTTAAACTCGATACCATTGACATTGCTAAAACAATAAGAAGAAAATATTCTGCAGAACCAAAATAATAAGCTGACTTAGCTAAAATTGGGGCTAACAACATTAAACCTAAAGTGGAAAGTGTACCAGCAATAAAGGAACCAATTGCCGCAGCAGATAACGCCCTCCCCGCTTTCCCCTGTTTAGCCATTTCATAACCATCTAACGTTGTAACAATAGAGGCTACTTCTCCAGGTGTTTTGATGAGGATAGCTGTTGTCGAACCACCATACATCGAACCATAGTAAATTCCTGTAAGCATGATTAGGCCGCTCATCGGTTCCATTCCGTATGATAACGGAATTAGTAGGGCAATGGCCGTAATCGGACCAATACCCGGTAAAATTCCTGTTAATGTACCGATCAAAACCCCAAGAAAAGCAAAAGCTAGTGTTTCTAGTGTTAATACGGCACTAAATCCTGTCATGATATTAGAGATAATATCCAATTCAGCCCCCCCTATCCTAATGGTCCTAATGGTAAATAAACTGAAAGCAGACGATCAAATACGAAATATACGATGGTTGGGAAGGCTAATGAATAAATGACATTTCTAATCCAATGCTTCCGGTCTAAATACATTGTCATACTTAAAATAAATAGCACAGTTGAAATTGGGTATCCTAATGGGACAAATAAAAGCATATATCCTAAAAGTATTACAGAAAGAATCATCACTTTCTTTCTATCTTGTTGTTCTCCTTGCGCATCTTCTTCATTTAATTTGGCTTTATTTTGACGAACCTCTATTAAACCAGAAATAATAAGAATAATCGCTAGGACGATTAATAGCATTCCTATAGCTCCTGGGAAAACGGAGGGTCCAATAACCACTGATCCTGACGCAGGTGATGGTAAAAGAAAGGCCAAAATCGTATACGCTATGGAAAAGATTAGAATTACCATTCCTGAAATGATATTCTTATTCAATTGAACACCTCTTTTTCCGATTTTTGTAAACGATCTAATTCAGTAATTATTTTTTCAGCTGATTCGTCGTTTCTAATCCTTTTACATAGGCATCATTCGCTTCATCTAAATATTTCTGGAATTCTTCACCTTTCATAAAAGTTGTTTCCCATTGATTTTTGACAGCTAACTCTTTCCAAGTTTCAGTTTGAAGAGCCTTTTCAATAACATTTTGCCAATATGTTACAGCTTCTTCTGGCATTTCAGGTGGACCCATTAATCCACGCCAGTTACCAAATGTAACATCAATACCAAGTTCAACAGCTGTTGGAACATCTGCCATAACACCATCAAGTCGTTCCTCACTTGTCACAGCAAGAGCACGTAATTGGCCAGCTTCTATTTGTGAAGTAAATTCACTTATACCAGACATCGCCGCTTTAATATCTCCATTTAGTACAGCATTTGTAATTTCACCACCGCCTTCGTAGGAGATGAAGTTAATGCTTGATGCATCACCACCAACTGCATCTACTAATAGCGCAAATGGTAACTGGTCATCACCAGACGCTCCAATAGCTACTGATTTCGGGTCTGCTTTAATTGCATCTAATAAATCTGTGAATGTTTCGTATTCAGAGTCTTTCGGTACAATAACTGTGTAATATTCTGTCATTAATCTTGCAATCATCGTCACATCTTCATATGAATAATCTGACAGCCCGCGTAGATAATTGGACATGATTGGTGTTGATGTTACGCTAATCTTATCAATTCCACCTTTATTAGCTGTAACAAGTTGTGACAGTGAAACTGCTCCAGTAGCACCCGCCTCATTTACTACGGGGACAGGGAAATCAACTAATTGTTCCTTTGTAAAAACTTCTACTAAAGCACGTGCAGTTAAATCCCAACCACTACCAGGAGAAGCAGGTGCTACAAGAGTTACCGGCTTTCCATTTGCATAGACGCTGTCATTATTTTCACCAGTCTCCGTCGAACCTTCATTTGAACTTGTAGTTGCTGATGTATTTGATTTTGAACTTGAACTACATCCAACTAATATGAGCAATACCGATAAAAACACAATGAATAACGATGCCTTCTTAGACTTTAATAATTTCATGTAATCTACCCCCTTTTATTAAAAAACGTAATCCCCTTACTAAACCTTAATAATCAATTTTCATTTGCGAAGTTGGTGCTGCATGAATCTGATAGGATGGCCCAGCACGATGAATGGCACTTTCTAGTTCATGTCCTACTAATCTTTCAACATCCTTTGAAATCGCTAGAAGTTTATTTAAATCAACACCACTTTGTAAATCCATCAAGTCTAGCATGTGTACAAGATCCTCAGTTGCTATATTTCCTGTAGCGCCCGGAGCATATGGACAGCCACCAAGCCCACCAATTGATGCATCAAAATTAAATATACCAGCTTCAATTCCAGCTAAAATATTGGCGAGAGCCATCCCTCTTGTATTGTGAAGATGCAGACTAAATTCCACATCTGGAAACCTGTCTATTAACTTTTTCATCGTTGTATAAACAAGTTTAGAATCAGCACAACCAATTGTATCTGCAACACCGATGTGACGAATTCCCATTGTGTAATAAGCTTCGGCAGTATATAGTACTCGTTCAAAAGGAACTCTACCTTCAAAAGGACAACCTAAGGCAGTTGCCATTCCCCCTTGTACCGTTACATTATTTTGACGGGCGATTTTAACAACTTTTTCATGTTCTTTCAGGCTTTCGTCAACACTTTTATTTGAGTTGGATCGGCAATGGGATTCAGTAACCGAATGCATCAATTCCCATTCATCAGCTTGCATCGGAACTGCTCGCTCTGCACCTCTTTCATTTGGCACTAAAACACTATATTTGACATTAGGGTGACGTTCTATGTTTTTCATCACAATTTCAGCGTCTCTTAACTGTGGAACTGCTTTTGGATGGACTACAGAAGTCACTTGAATACCACTCACCCCACTTTTAGAAAGGGCATTAATCAGTTTAATTTTTTCCTCAGTCGGTATAAAAGTCTTTTCCATTTGAAGTCCATCTCTCGGCCCAACATCTTTCACTTTAATAAAATCGTTATATTTCCAATTCATATAATTCCCTCCTTTTGTAATGAATCAATTTCTTCTTGAGTTAGCCCAAGTTGCGAAAATACTTCTACATTGTGTTCACCCAATGATGCTCCTGTTTTTCTAACTACCCCGGGAGTTTTTGAGAATTTCGGCATAACACTAGGAAGCTTAATTTTTCCAAGAGTTGCATGTTCAACTTCAATAATCGATTGACGCGATTGATATTGTGGATCATTAAATATATCTTCAATTGAATAAACCGGTGAAATTGGAACACCATTTTTATCACATAATTCTTGAAGATCCTTCGCCTTAAATTTCCTAATCCATTCTTCTACTAATTTCATAAGTTCCGCCCGTCTTTCTCCCCTCGCTTTATTTGAGGAGTATCTCGGATCTGTAATCATGTCTTCTCTTCCCATTAATTTAGCGAGGCGGTAAAACGTCCTATCTGTACTAGTCGTAAGAACCATCCATTTGTTATCCGCTGTTTGAAAAGTCCCTACTGGAACAGCTAAACTGTTATCACTACCTTGTCTTTCCATAACAATTCCGAGCTGGTCATAAGAAGCGACAAGTATATCCATCATCCGGAACATTGATTCATAAAGGGAAACATCTATTTCTTGTCCTTCCCCACCAAAGACATCCCGATGATAAAGAGCTACAATGGCCCCGATTGTTGCAAATAAGCCTGTTACATAATCAACAAACGATATTGGTGGTGACAATGGGGGACGATCTGGTTCACCTGTTATATAGGTATAACCACTAAATGCTGTTGCCGAAGTACCAAAACCGGCTAGTTCACGCTTTGGACCTGTTTGTCCATAGCCGCTAACACGAACAACGATAATATCCGGGTTAACTTCACGAATCCGTTCCATCGTTATGCCCCATTTTTCGAGTGTACCTGGGCGGAAATTTTCGAATAATACATCTTGGTTTGCTAATAATTTCAAAAATAGTTCTTGTCCTTTTTCTTTCTTCAAGTCTAAAGTTATTGTCTTTTTATTTCTTGATACGGTTGCCCAAGGAATCGATTGTTCAAGTTTCATCGGCTGAAAACATCGAACCGGATCACCTTTTCCTGGAATTTCTATTTTTAATACTTCGGCACCGTAATCTCCTAATAAAGCAGCTGCGAATGGGGCTGCATAGACCGTTGCAATATCCAAAACTTTTAATCCTGTAAGCGGACCAGACATGGATTCACCTCAAATCAATAAAATTTCTATCTTTTTCTAAAACAAGAAATTTAAATTACTACACTTTTGCTCTAAATAATCCCTTTTTCGTACAATTGCTTTATTTGATCATCTGTAAGTCCTATTTCTTTTAAAACAGAATCGTTAAATGCTCCAATTTCTTTTGCACCTAACCATTTGATTTCACCTGGCGTATCACTTAATTTCGGAACAATACCCGGTACTTTTAACATCCCTAGTTCTGGGTGTAATGCTTCTACAATCATGTTTCGAGCCTTATATTGTGGATCCTCTACAATATCTTCAATGCTATAAATAGCACCTGCGGGAATCCCATTATCATTTAAGATATCTACACATTCTTTTAATGAATGCTGTGATGTCCAGTCTTGAATAATTCCATCAATAAAGTCGATATTAGTAACCCGTTTTTCATTTGTTGTATAACGTTCATCCCCGATTAAGTCACTTCTATCAATTACTTTTAGTAAACGTTGGAAAATATTATCCCCATTTGCTGCAATAACTACATACTTTCCATCATTCGCTTTGTAAATATTAGAGGGTGCTATACCTGGCATAGATGAACCCGTTCTCTCTCTTTTTACACCGGCTACATCATACTCAGGCAGCATACTTTCCATTAAACTAAAGATTGATTCGAATAAGGAGACATCAACACTTTGTCCTTTACCATTATTTACATCGCGGTGATATAGGGCCATCAGTACTCCAATAACAGAATAAAGAGAAGCTACGGAATCCCCAATACTAATCCCTACTCTTGTTGGTGGGAGATTGGGATAGCCTGTTAAATATCTTAAGCCTCCCATTGCTTCACCAATTGCCCCAAATCCTGCTCGATCTTTATACGGCCCATCTTGTCCATAACCAGAAATGTGACACGTTATGAGCTTAGGATTAATTTCCTTTAACACTTCTGGTGTTAGCCCCCACTTTGCAATTGTTCCCGGTCGAAAATTTTCAACTAAAACATCGCATTCCTTTAATAATTTCTTTGTAACTTCCATTCCCTCTTTAGTACGACAATCTAATGAAATCGTTTTCTTATTTCTAGACTGAACATACCACCATAGAGAAGTTCCTTCATGAAGAACTCGCCAACTTCTAATTTGATCCCCTTTTTTTGGTAGTTCAATTTTTATAACCTCTGCTCCAAAATCTGCTAATATTCTAGTAGAAAACGGGCCAGCAATTAATGAGCCCATTTCAAGAACTTTAACTCCTTCTAAAGGATACTTTTTTTCTGACAATCCTCTCATCCTCCCTTAGTATTAATGTTCTGCTGCTTTATGCCTTCTAAATTTTGCAATCTAGTTCGTTGTGGAGATGTCTTCCTTTTAATGGTAAGCGGTTACAATCTTTTTATCGTTTCAAGCAAAAAAGTAACTGTGTAAGCATGTCCTTCATTATTTAATAAGCTGATTGGATAAAATTTATAAATTGTACACATTTCCATGGTATGAACTTTCAGAAAAATATATGTCGTTAAATAATTTTTTAAAAGGGTAATATTTTAGACTATTCCGAATATTCATTCTAGGTATTAATGAATTCGATATTTGTAAGCACTGATATAAATTTTATATATTTAGTTAAAAAATGCGTTCTTCAGAGAGATGAATTATTTCTTCTATAAAAAAGCAGAGTTGCCCAATATTTGGCAACTCTGCTTTTAGTTATTATTTATCTTATTTCTGCTCCTGCTTCAGTTAATGCTTTCAACACTTTTTCATGAGCAGTTACAACTTCTTCATCTGTTAAAGTACGTTCTGGATCAAAGTATGTTAATGAGAAGGCTACTGATTTTTTACCAGCAGTCATTTTATCTCCTTCATATACATCAAATACTTTCACATCTTTTAATAGTTTTGTTCCTGCTTTACGAATAATTGCAACAATTTCTCCAGCTGGTGTTGTGCGATCAAGCTCTAATGCGATATCACGAGTCATCGCTGGGAAACGAGGAACCGGCTTATACACTAACTCTTCAACAGCTGTTGTAATGATTGCTTTTAAGTTTAATTCAGCAACAAACGTTTCTTTTAAATCATATTTTTTGCGTTCTACCGGATGCAGACCACCGATGATTCCGACTTTTTCTCCATCAAGTAAAATGTTTGCTGTTTGACCAGGATGTAGTCCATCAACAGTTGCTTTTTCATATGAAACGTGTTCTGTTAAACCAAGTTTTTCAAATAAGCCTTCAACAATTCCTTTTGCAACAAAGAAATCTGCATTCACTTTTTCACCAAGCCAAGTATTGTCTACCCATTTACCTGTCACAACAAGAGCTACATGTTCTTCTTCATAAGGAAGTTCCTCTGCTGTTTTACCTAAGAATACAGAACCGATTTCATATAATGCAACAGATTCCTCTTTACGAGCTACGTTATAGCTTGCTGCTTCAACTAAATGCGGAATTAAGCTTTGACGTAAAGTTGAACGATCTTCACTCATTGGCATTAATAATTTTGTCGTATCAGCAGCTTTTAACGCGTACTTTTGTGCCAATTCATCAGAAGTTAATGAATACGTAATGGCTTGATATAATCCAGCTCCCTCTAGCAAGTCGCGAACAACACGGCGTTTCGCTTGGTAAGGTGTTAAGCCGCCAACTTGCTCATTTCCAGTAGGAAGCGTCATTGGAATTTCATCGTAGCCAAATAGACGAGCAATTTCTTCTACGATATCTTCTTCAATTTTAATATCTTGACGACGAGTTGGCACATCGATAATCAGTAAGCCGTTTGCTGCTTCCACATCAAACTTCAAACGATTTAAAATCGATAACATATCCTCTAGAGAGATTTTCATTCCAAGTCGAGTATTAATAAAGTCAGGTGAAACAACTACTCGTGCAGGTGTTTTGTCTAATTCATCAATTACGATTGTTCCATCTAAAACTTCTCCACCAGCAATTTCAGCTAACATTTGGGCAGCACGTTCTCCAGCAAGAAGAACACGATTTGGATCTACCCCTTTTTCGAAACGAGCAGATGCATCTGAACGAAGACCTAATTCTTTTGATGTACGACGCACAGAGAAGCCATCAAAGTATGCAGCTTCAATGACAACAGTTGTCGTCGATTCCGTTACTTCAGAATTTGCACCACCCATTACACCTGCAATGGCAACCGGCTCAACGCCATTTGTAATAACTAGATTATGAGCTTTTAATGTACGTTCTTGATCATCTAACGTTACAATTTTTTCTCCTTCATTTGCTAAACGAACAACGATTTCTTTCGTTTTTAATGAATCGTAGTCGAAAGCATGAAGCGGTTGACCATATTCCATTAAAATATAGTTCGTTATATCAACAACGTTATTATGGGGACGTACACCCGCAGCCATTAAATAATGTTGTAACCAAAGTGGAGATTCTGCAATTTTTACGTTTTTAACAACTTTCGCAGCATATAACGGATTTTCTTTTGCCTCCACACGAAGTTTTAAATAATCTTGTGCTTTTTCATATGAAGTTTGATAGCTGATTTCTGGAAGTTTTACTTCTTGTGACAGAATAGCAGCCACTTCATAGGCAACACCAAGCATAGAAAGTGCATCGGAACGGTTTGGAGTTAAGCCAAGTTCTAGCACTATGTCACGTAAGCCGATAAGTTCTAATGCGTCATTTCCTGGTACAGCATCTTCAGGGAGTACATAAATTCCATCTGCATAAGCTTTTGGTACAACTCGCCCTTCTATTCCTAGCTCTTGCAATGAACAAATCATACCGTTCGATTCCTGCCCGCGCATTTTTGCTTTTTTAATTTTGACGCCACCTGGAAGACGAGCTCCTGGTAGTGCCACGATGACTTTTTGACCTTGGGCAACATTTGGTGCACCACAAATAATTTGTCGTACATCCCCTTCACCAACCTCTACTTGGCAGACATTAAGTTTGTCTGCATCCGGGTGTTTTTCTTTTGAAACAACATACCCTACTACAATATTTGTCATTCCTTGAGAACGATCAATTACTGCGTCTACTTCAATACCTGAACGGGTAATTTTTTCCGCTAATTCCTCTGGTGTTAAGCTATCTATATCTACATATTGTTTTAACCAATTTAATGATACTAACATATTCGCGAGCCCCCTTACTCTTCTGTTCGGTGGAATTGTGATAAGAAACGATTGTCATTTGTATAGAAATGACGAATATCATCCACTCCATATTTCAACATTGCAATACGTTCTGCACCGATACCAAATGCAAATCCAGATACTTTTTTCGAATCATACCCAGCCATTTCAAGTACGTTTGGATGAACCATACCCGCACCTAAAATTTCGATCCAACCAGTTTTCTTACATACGTTACAGCCTGCACCGCCACATTTATGGCAAGAAACATCGACTTCAACAGATGGTTCAGTAAATGGGAAGAAACTTGGACGTAAACGAATTTCACGCTCTTCACCGAACATTTTTTTCGCTAATGCATCAAGTGTTCCTTTTAAATCACTCATACGAATGTCTTCGCCAACAACTAACCCTTCAATTTGCATGAATTGGTGAGAATGGGTTGCATCATCGTTGTCACGACGGAATACTTTACCTGGGCAAATAATGCGAATTGGTTCACCTTTTTTTGCTTCCATTGTACGAGCTTGCACTGGTGAAGTATGTGTACGCAGAAGGGTTTCCTCTGTAATATAGAAAGTATCTTGCATATCACGAGCTGGGTGTCCTTTAGGTAAGTTTAAAGCTTCAAAGTTATAATAGTCTTTTTCAACTTCTGGACCTTCTGCAATTTCATACCCCATTGAGATAAATAAATCTTCAATTTCTTCAACGACACGAGTTAAAGGATGGCGATTCCCTGTACGAACTTTACGTCCAGGTAATGTTACGTCAATCGATTCTTTTTCTAATTGTTCTTGAATCGCTTGCTCCTCTAAAACAGCTACTCGTTGCTCTAATTGTGCAGTCACGTTTTCTCGCACGGTATTTACTAACGCACCCATTTTCGGACGCTCTTCTGGAGATAATTTACCCATTCCTTTTAATAAATCTGTAATCGGACCTTTTTTACCTAAGTACGCAACGCGAACATCATTTAATTCTTTTAAATTTGAAGCAGCAGTTATTTTAGCTAATGCTTCTTGTTCTAATTGCTTTAATTGTTGTTCCATTTTTATATACCTCCTTAAAAATTAACTTTCTTAGTGGTGGGTTGGGGTTTATGTGCGAATTTTGTGTGGTTATGTGCGGTTTTTGCAACTTTATGTGCGATTCCAACAAAAAACCCCGCCCCCAAAAAGGGACGAGGACTAATTTCGCGGTACCACCCTAGTTATTGCTAAAAAGCAATCACTTCATTAACATAACGACTAATTTAGCCGGCATTCCTTTCTCAATAAATTGATCCCGGAAGCTGCTTGTGGGGTGAACTTCAATATTTTGACCATACATAAGCTTTCAGTCATTGGCTTATGCTCCCTAAATAGTCTAAAAAATATTTACTCTTCCCACTCATAACGCATTTAAAATTATACTATTTCTAAATTCTTCATTATTTTACGTCAAAACTGAAATCGTTTCAAGTATCGCAATACATTAACTCTTTAAAAAATTAGTTTACTACTCATATATAGTATATGTAAAAAATAGTCCATTTTAAACATTTACATATGGAAACTTTAGCACAAATGTTATATTTTATATTATAACAACGTAATAATTTCTAACATGTCAAAAGAGGAGGGATTTTTATGCTTTTTATTAAAAGAAGAGAAGAAATAAAAACTGAACCACCTATTGAAGACGCATCAAAAAATGTAAACGGACAAATTCAAGTTGCAGTCGATCAATTAAAAGCTGTTGTAGAGCAAATGAAAATTGCTTCGATTGTGCTAGAAGAGACGTCCGCTTCTAGTAAAGAGAAAACAAATAGTTTACTTGAACATAGTATACAAACCGCTGAACATACAAAGCAGGTTTCTGAAAAAATGACTGAAATTGAATCATCTGCCTTGCATATTTCTGCCTTTTCACAAGAAATTTTATCAAACAGCCAAACTTCTAACGAAGAGTTAATGATATCTTTCAAAGCATTTCATTCACTTCAAAAAAAGTTTGAAACATTAAGCACTAGCCACCAAACTCTCCTCCAGCAAATGAATCAATTAGTAAATAATTCAAGAAAAATTATTGATATCGTGCATACAATTGGATCAATTTCCCAAAAAACTAGAATACTAGCTTTAAATGCATCCATTGAAGCAGCTCGTGCAGGTGAGCATGGGAAAGGCTTTGCAGTAGTGGCTAATGAAGTTGGGAACTTAGCAAATCAAACTTCAAATGCAGTCGAAGAAACACGGGAAAATATTGATTTAATCTTAAACGAAATTAACCAGTCTACCCAAATGGTTGAAACAGAAACAAAACAAATTCAAGAAGGCTACAATGAGTTAGACGATATCATGAAATATTTACAATCATTCCAATTAAAATTAAGCTCGATTACAAAAATGGTTTCTGAATCTACTGAAGCTGTTGAAGAACAACGAGAAAGCGTACAAGAAATTGCACAGTTGCTGCAGGAAATTTCCCAACTAGCTGTTGAAAATAAGGAAAATGTATATTACGTAACAAATGAATTAGATAAACAGCATATAAACGTTGAAGAAATTCGAGCAATTAGTCATTCTTTAATCCACACTTCCGAAGAATTAGAAGCAATCGTACATCAGGATTCCTCTACAGTTGAAATTGAAATTGATCAATCTTTAATTAACAGCATGAAACGCACTCTATCTCAAGCAAACCAGTCAAGACAATTAGTTTCGATGAGTCCATCTATACACAAGCAAGTATTAGATGAAATTCTCACTTCAAATAGACAACTAGAAGCTATATGGTCAAATCGGTTAGATGGAACGTTCGTTTATTCGAATCCGAAAGCTGGGCTAGTTAATGCAAAAATGCGTCCTTGGTTTATTCAAGCGTCTCTCGGACAAGTGTATGTGTCTGAAGTTTATATATCTGCATTAACGAAGAAAAATTGTATCTCATTGTCTATGCCAATTTTAGACGGTGATCGTATTGTTGGGGTATTAGGTGCTGATTTATCGATTGAATAAATAAAAACCTAGTTCCTCCTTGAAAGATTTGCGATTAGAATTTCAGCAAACAAAAAGGAAACGGCACTAAACCGTTTCCTTTTAAATTATCGAACAAACTGATAAAGTAATATGCCTGTTGCAACTGCAACATTTAATGATTCAGCTTGGCCTAAAATTGGGATTATAACATTTTGATCTGTTTTATCTAACAATTGTGGATGAATGCCACTACCTTCATTACCTACGATTAATGCAAAGTTTTGTGAACCTTCGACCTCTGTGTAGTCGATTGCATCTTGAAGAGAAGTTCCATATACTTTCACACTACGATTTTGTAAATCCTTGATCCAATCCATCAACTCACCGCGCACAACTGGAATATGGAAATGTGACCCTTGGGCTGAACGTAATGTTTTCGGATTGTATGCATCTGCACATCCCTTTCCGAGCACAACTGCATCAATCCCTGCCGCATCCGCAGTACGAATCATCGTTCCTATATTACCAGGGTCTTGAACTGCGTCAACGAGCAATAGCTTACGCCAATTCGCTTGCTCATCTTTTGAACTCTGTTTTTGTTTACAGTGGGCAAAAACACCTTGGGAAGTTTCCGTCTCTGCAATTTCTTTTGTAATAGCATCTGTAACTTCGACCATCATAACGTTATCAATTGCCCATAATAGAGGTAATTCAATACCTTCCCGCACAATGATTTGAACAATTTGTTCTTTATTTTTCAACGCTTCTTCCACTAAATGAAAGCCTTCTACGATAAATTCTCCAGTTTTTTCACGTTCTTTTCGAGTTGCTACAAGTTTTTTCCAATGCTTAACTAACGCATTTTGTGTTGATTCAATTCGTTTCATTTAAACTGTTACCGCCTTTTCCTTTTCGTTCTTAAAGCCTAATTTTACATGAAAAGTCGGACAGTGTAAAAACTTCTAATCGAAAGAGTTAACCTTTCTTTACTGAAAAGTCATTTTCTTTCGCAATCGTATTTAACACCTTGCAAAGTTTTCGTATATGTTCTTCATTAGTATGAACACCAAGGGAAACTCGGAAAAATTGTCGAGCCTTTGTTAAATCATGCCCCATTGCTAATATTGCCTTTGTTCCAGAGGCGCTATTAATATCACAGGCGCTTCCCGTTGAAATGCAGATCCCTTCCTCGTTTAGACGTAACATAACTAATTGTCCTTCTACACCTTTGATACATAATCCACAAATGCTAGGAAGTTGCTGTCCTCCAATTGCTTCAATGAATTCACATGATGAATCTTCCAAAAGCTCCTTTAATAAACTACGCAGCCCTTCGAATTTTTCCTTTTGATACGAAAAGTGCTCCACCGCGGTTGCCATCGCCATAATTGCAGGTGTATCTACAGTACCTCCACGAATGCCTTTTTCATGAGTTACACCTGGAAAAACTGGAACGATTCTTCGACGTGGGTTTATATATATTGCTCCACACCCTTTAGGTCCTCCAACTTTATGCGCTGAAACCGTAAGTGCATCTACCTCTTTTGAAAACGGGTATATTGATAATTTACAAAAGGATTGAACACAATCAACATGAAAAGGAATGTTGTTTTCACGTGCAATTTTTGCAATTTCTTCAACTGGTTGAATGGAACCAATTTCAGAATTAACATGCTGTACCGAAATGAGGCACGTATCATCTCGAATGGATTTTTTAAGCTCGTTCATATCAATCAAACCCGCTTCAGTGAATGATATCTTTGTAATTTCATAGCCTTCTCTTTCAAGGGTATTCATTGCTGCATGAACGCTTGTATGCTCTGCATGGGAAGTAATAATATGTTTGCCTTTTCCTGCACGAGCTAGAGACAAAATTGCAATGATATTGCCTTCTGTTCCACTACCTGTAAAAATAACTCCATCACGATTTACCCCCAATTTATTTGCAACGATTGTTCTTGCATTTTCTAATAAAACTGTCGCTATCCCCCCTGCATCATGCAAGCTAGAAGTATTCCCAAATACAGTCTTTGCTGTCTCACTATATGCTTCAATTGCTTCATCCAACATCGGTGTTGTTGCAGCATAGTCTAAATAAATCATAATGAACCCCTCAATCTTGTAAATTTTCTCCTTGCAGAAGAACAACTTTATTCCTGTGGTACTTCGCAACTATATCGTCTATAAATACTTTTTGTACGATAATTCTATACTTGTTTTATAAATCATTTTATGTAAATATAGGTGTCAAGACAACTGTAAAGAAGGGAACTTTATGAAAATTGCTACGGATGTCGTCATTATTGGAAGTGGTATTGCAGCTCTACAAGCAGCACGGGTACTTTCTAAAAGATTTGACGTACACATTGTAACGAAGGCTGATATTACGAACGGTAGCTCTTATAAAGCACAAGGTGGGATTGCAGCCGTAATAGATAAAAATGACCAAACTACTCTTCATTTCAAAGATACACTTGATGCAGGTGAACACCATCATGCAAAGGAAAATGTCAAAACATTAGTTGAACAAGGAAAAGATGTTATTCATCAGTTAATCGAAGAAAGTTTTCACGTAGATCGTAATAAAAATGGAGACATTTCACTAGGTCTAGAAGGGGCACATAGTAAACCTCGCATTGTTCATTCCGGTGGAGATGCTACTGGTAAAGCATTAGTAGATTATTTGATAAATGAACTTCCTGAAAATGTAAAAGTTCATCCATTCGAATTTGCATTTGAGCTTGTATTGAATACTGCTGGGGAATGTATCGGTGTTAAAACAAAAACAAATACGGAAGATAACTTATACCTTTCTTCTTATGTCATTTTAGCTACAGGTGGTGCAGGAGCAATATACGCTTGCACATCAAATTGTTCGAACAGTTTCGGGGATGGCATTGCTCTTGCTTACCTTGCAGGAGCAACTATTACTGATATGGAATTTGTTCAGTTTCATCCAAGTTTAATTTATAAAGATGGTCTTGCATTAGGTCTCGTCTCTGAGGCAGTACGAGGAGCTGGTGGTCGTTTTATAAATCAACATGGTCGAAAGCTTATGGAAGGGGTTCATCCACTTGGCGATTTAGCACCTAGACATGTAACGGCATATGAGATGTATAAAGAACGAGCTAAAGGAAATGAAGTATATATTGATATCTCCATGATTAATGATTTCAAAAGCAAGTTCCCTACGATTACGCAATTGTGCGAAGAAAATCAGATCCCCATTTCTGAAGGACGAATTCCAATTGCACCTGGCAGTCACTTTTTAATGGGTGGTGTTGTTGCAGATAGCTGTGGTAGAACGAGTATTCCAAGATTATTGGCAGTTGGTGAAGTTGCATGCACCGGAGTTCATGGAGCAAATCGTCTAGCTAGCAATTCATTACTAGAAGGCGTAACTTTCGGAAAAATAATGGCTGAAAATCTTTTAAAGAATGGTAGAAAGCAAATAAATTTCAAACAAATTGACAATCACAAACAAACTTGTCCTATAAACCTTCTTTCCCGACAATCTTTACAGCAAAAAATGCTTGAACATGCTGGAATTTTAAGAGATTCAGAGGGTTTAAATAAATTAATTGCCTTATTGCCCTCTTATGAGCAATTTTCGTCGATTGATTTCGCAACATTTTCTGTTAATGAAATTGAGCTTGCTTTTATGCATATCACTTCTAATCTAATTGCCCATGCAGCTCTAACTCGGGAAGAATCACGAGGTGCTCATATTCGTAAAGATTATCCAAAGAAAAATGCACAATGGCAAAACAAATGGATTGTATTTGAAAAAGGAAAAATGAATGTGAGGAACGGACTTTATGAACAATATCAAACTACAAGCTATGTTAAAGCAGTTTTTTAATGAGGACATTGGTGATGGTGACCTTTCGAGTGAGCTTTTATTTTCATCTGCCGATCAGGGATCATTTACATTTTACGCAAAGGAATGTGGAATTTTTTGCGGTGAACAAATCATTCAAACTGGCTTTTCATTACTAGATTTATCTTTAAAAACGACAATGTTAATACGAGATGGAGAGAAAGTGAATAAAGGCGATGAAATAGCTATTATAGAAGGTTCATTGCAAAGCTTACTAACTGGTGAACGAGTTGTATTAAATCTTGTACAACGAATGAGTGGCATCGCGACAAATGCTGCAAAAGCCGTTGAGTTAACAAAAGGAACGAATGCAAAAATTTGTGATACACGGAAAACAATGCCGGGCTTAAGAATGCTTGATAAATACGCTGTTCGAACAGGTGGCGCTTTTAATCATCGCGGCGGGCTATATGACTGCATTATGTTAAAGGATAATCATATTGCCTTTGCAGGGAGCATTACAAATGCGGTGAGAACGGCAAAATCGAAAATTGGTCACACGGTGAAAATCGAAGTTGAAATTGAAACGAAGGAACAGCTTTTAGAAGCCATTGAAGCTGGGGCAGATATTATTATGTTTGATAACCGTACACCTGAAGAAATTCGTGAATGGTTGCCCCTTGTCCCTTCTCATGTAACTACAGAGGCTTCTGGTTGCATTACATTAGAAAACTTAAGAGACTATGCTGAAAGCGGAGTAGATTATATTTCCCTTGGTGCACTTACACATTCCGTAAAGGCATTGGATATTAGTGCTTTAGTTCAATTGAAAGGAGCTATGTAAAATGGCAATTTCTACTTTACTTCAAAACACTATTTTACCTGAAAAATATCGTACATTACAACGTACTGAAATGGAAAATCGTATTCGTGAAATAAAAGAAAAATTAGGAGATAGATTATTTATACCTGGACACCATTATCAAAAGGATGAAGTCATTCAATTTGCCGATGCTGTTGGTGATTCTCTTCAGCTTGCACAGGTTGCCGCTGCTAATAAAAAAGCTAAGCATATTGTTTTCTGCGGTGTTCATTTTATGGCAGAAACAGCTGATATGTTAACAACTGATGAGCAAATTGTTTATTTACCTGATATGCGCGCTGGCTGTTCAATGGCCGATATGGCAGACATTTATCAAACAGAAGAAGCTTGGGTAGAGTTAAGAAAATTATTTGGTGATACAATTATTCCGTTAACATATGTAAACTCTACTGCTGCGATTAAAGCATTCACCGGGCGAAACGGTGGAGCTTGTGTAACCTCTTCAAATGCTAAGAAAATGGTGCAATGGGCATTTACACAAAAACAACGTCTTTTCTTCTTGCCAGATCAACATTTAGGACGTAACACAGCTTACGATTTAGGTATTCCTCTAGATCAAATGGCTATATGGAACCCAATTAAAGGCGAGCTTGAATTTGAAGGAAGTATAGAGGATATTAAAGTAATCTTATGGAAAGGCCACTGCTCTGTACACGAAGGGTTTACAGTTGCAAATGTTAAACAAGTTCGAGAGCAATATCCTGAAATGACGATTATCGTTCACCCAGAATGTAGTCGTGAAGTTGTTGCAGCTGCTGATGATAATGGTTCAACAAAATATATTGTTGATGTCATTAACGCTGCTCCTGCTGGCTCTAGCTTTGCTATTGGCACAGAAATGAATTTAGTAAAACGAATTATTGCAGAACATCCTGATAAACATATTATTTCGTTAAATGAAAATATGTGTCCATGTTTAACGATGAATCGAATCGACCTCCCTCACCTACTTTGGGCTTTAGAAATTATTGACAACGGTGAAACTGGTAATGTAATAAAAGTAGAAGAAGAAATCGCTATTGAAGCTCGATTATCACTAAATCGAATGCTTGCGTTAGCATAATAGATCCTCCTAATGAACTGTTTAAATTATAAAATTTTACTACGTATATTTTTTTATTGTTGAAGCAGACTACTCTTTAGAGGAGGAGATTGAAATGAATTTTCAAATTCGAGATGCAATTACAGCAAATGTCCAAGGTGATAGCGCAACTGAATTCCGTGATACTGTACAGGATGCCATTTCACGCGGTGACGAACATTTATTACCTGGACTAGGTGTATTTTTAGAAAAATGGTGGCAATCTTCATCAACTGAAGAACAAAACGCCTTCACAGAAAAATTATCAAAAGCTTTTCAAAACTAATACTTAAGAATGATTTTAAGGGCAGTTCAGAACGAAAAATTTCTGAATTGCCCTAATTTTTTCCGTTTGACACTTCATTAAATATCTTTCCAAAGTAAAAAGGTTATTGTTTACATTCTATCCAAACATTCAATTATTTCCCTTCACACTTTTACGAAATATTTCAACCTTTCAAAAAATTCCTATTTAATCTAAAATAGTAGATACTTAATAAATAATGAGGTGTAAAAATGCTAGTAAATATTTCAGACGCTATGAATCGATTGAATGATGTTTTAGAAAAGGATCAAATTACTACAAATGAAACAGTTAGACAATTGCATGCAAAGGATGAATCACATCATGAACCAGTTTTACCAGATGTTGTTGTTTATCCTCGCTCAACTTCCGATGTTCAAAATATATTAAAAATTGCAAACGAATTTAAAATTCCAGTCGTTCCCTTTGGTGTTGGGTCTAGCTTAGAAGGAAATGCAATTCCGGTGAATAAAGGAATATCCATCGACTTTTCGCTAATGAATTCAATTTTAGAAATTCGTCCTGATGATTTATTAGTAAAGGTTCAGCCAGGTGTTACAAGATTACAACTCAATAAGGAATTAAAAAAGTATGGGCTTCAATTTACTGTTGACCCTGGGGCTGATGCAACAATTGGTGGTATGACTGCAACTAATGCAAGCGGTACTACAGCTGTTTGCTACGGCGTTATGCGCGATCAAGTACGAGATTTAGAAGTTGTCCTTGCAGATGGTACGGTTATGCATACAGGAAACTTAGCTGTAAAGTCTTCATCAGGCTACAATTTAAACGGGTTATTTGTCGGTTCAGAAGGGACATTAGGCTGTTTTACAGAAATTACGTTACGTGTATTCGGTATTCCAGAATTTATCACTGCAGGACGTGCTCTTTTTGACTCCATTGATGCAGCGGTACAGGCTGTTACTGCTATTAGACAGGCAGGCATTCAAATAGGCCGTGTTGAATTAGTAGATGAAGTTTCAGTCCGTCAAGCAAATATCTATAACGAAACAAATTATGATGAAAAGCCTACTATTTTCCTAGAATTCCATGGCAACCAAGCCGGAATGGCAGAAGATGTCGTTTTTACTAAAGAAATTTTTAAAGAATTTGGATGTACTAGCTTTGCTTTTGAAACTGATACAGCTTCTCGTAATAAGCTTTGGGAAGTTCGTCACAGTATCGCGTATGCCTTCATCCATGGATTCCCAGGCAAAAAAATGATGATTACTGATGTTTGTGTACCAATCTCTAACCTTGCAGAGGCAGTTCGTTTTGCCCGTTCTCAAATTGAACAAACAGGTCTTGAAGGCGGTATTGTTGGCCATGTGGGAGACGGAAATTTCCACGCTCTCGTTATGTATAACCCACAGTCAGACGATGAAAAATTACGTTCAATTAAGTTCAATGAAAACATTGTGAATTTCGCTTTAAAAAATGGTGGAACTTGTACAGGAGAACATGGTGTTGGTATAGGAAAAGCCAAATATCAAGAAGTTGAACACGGTAATTCGTTAGAAGTAATGAAGTCAATTAAAAAAATATTCGACCCAAACAATATTTTAAACCCTGGGAAAATTTTCATACCTTAATTGATTCAAAGTTTTTCATAACTAGAATTCATTATAAATTAGTAAATTACTAGTAGTTGGAGGATTTCGATTTGAATAGAAAATGGAAGTTTTTCATTATGTACAGCCTTGTTCTCTTCAGTTTTTTATTTATTGACTGTGAATATAGTGAAGCCGCTACATTTAAAGATGTAACCACTAAGCATCCTAATTCATCTGAAATCGAATTTTTAGTTCGGGAAGGTATCATCAAAGGCTATAATGACCGTACATTTAAGCCTGATAACAATGTAACAAATGCACAAGTAGCGACAATGATTGCTAATACTTTAAATCTTGATTTAGAAAATCGACCGAATCCAAATTTTTTAGATGTATCTAAAAATCACGGTGCATTTAACGCCATTGCAGCAGTTGTTGATGAAAAAATATTCCCTAAAGGAAAAATGTTCTATCCGAATGAATCTATCACTCGTGAAAAGATGGCCCAAGTATTAGTTAATGCATTTGAGTTAACTGGTAAAAGTACTGTTCGTTTTAAAGACGTATCTACAAAAAGTAGCTATTTTGCTGCAATTAGTACCCTTGCAGCAAATGATATTACAACTGGTTATACAGATGGTACATTTAAACCAAAAAATCCTTTAACACGCTCACATTTTTCTGCATTTCTTGCACGAGTATTAGTACCAGATTATATACCTGTTAGCGGAAAGTTCACGTTAAATAAAAATTATCAATATACTTATGAATATGTTGAAAATAACGGTCGTACGGAAACTGAGATTGTTACATTTAAAAAATCCGACAAAAATATCGACTTATGGAGCGTCACTGACGAAAATGACTCTACAAAAACCTATCAAAGCATTTTAACAGATAGTAGTTTTAAATTTTTTGCACCTAAACAAGGTAATTGGGATGAATATTTGAAGTTTTCTATCCACTTTCCTGTTAAATTAGGTTCAACATGGAGTTTTGCTCACAACGATTCTGACCTTTCCACTCGTTATATTGTGACAAGTATGTCCGAGACCGTTGATACAGCAGCAGGTACTTTTAATGAAGTAATGGAAATTGAAAGTGCTGACGGTTATCTTTATTATTTCGATCGACAGTACGGTCATATTTTAACTTACGATTTAGAAAGCGACCAAATCGTTTATGAATTAATTGCCCTTAAAAAGAAATAGTTTGTAACAATGTTCATTTCATCATCTCCCCTTTTGAAAACTGTTAGAGGGGAGATGATTTTTTTATTTAAAATACTACTTAAAGAATGCTATGCAAAATACTTACATTTATATTAATAGTCAGTATAATTTACGTAGATTGCATTAATGTTTATATGTTAAAATAAACAGGTTTGTAAAATAAAACTAATTAAATTATTAGGATCGGTATTTATCATGAAATTTCTAACTAAACGAAGATATAAACTTACAACCTTATTAATGATTCTTATTATCGCATCCGTACTATTGACAACTGTCATCTTATTATTTGCATCTTATCAATCAGAAAAGAAATCTCTTACTAACACATATTTATCACTTAATTTTTCAAAATCCGAAAAATTAAGTAGCTCAGTAAATTCCCTATTTAAATCCATGAGAATAAGTTTACAAGAAACGACCGATTTTCTTGAAGAACATCCGGATATGATAGATGAAGAAATTCAAGAGCATCTTGAACTTTTAAGAAATAACAGTAGATACTTCAATTCACTAACATGGATAGATGAAACCGGATTAGTGCGTGATATCGCTCCACTCTCTGTCGGCTTAAAAGGAGATTATATTACCGGAATTACGAAAGATGTAGTTAATGCAAAAAAACCAATGCTAACCGCTCCATATAAGGCACCTACTGGCCGCATGCTTGTTTTAATGAGTGAGCCTTTCTATGATCGTGAAGGAAATTATAAAGGTATCATTGGTGGCTCAATTTATTTACATGAACAAAATGTACTTAATGAAATATTAGGTAACGACATCATTGATCAAAATGGCTCTTATTACTATGTGGTTGGGCCAAATGGTGTGTTATTATTTCATCCTGATACAAAACGTATAGGAGAAGTTGTAAAAGACAATCCAATTATTTCTAAATTAGTACAAGGCGAAAGCGGAATGGAACTTGTAACAAATTCTAAAGGTGTACCAATGTTTGCAGCCTATAATTATATTCCGGAAATAGGTTGGGGAGTTGTCCAACAAACACCGGTTTCTTATGTGGATGGACTTTTGAAAAAACATATTCAAAATCTTTTATTTACAATACTGATTCCTTTTTTAATTTTACTTATCCTTTCAATAAGCTTTGCTAGAAAACTCGCTAAACCGTTTATTGAGTTAGCAGATGTTGTTAATCAATTTGGTTCTGATAAGCAAATTCAACCTCCTGTTTTTCAATCCCATTGGAATCGGGAAGCGGATCTTTTAACTAAGAGCTTAATCATTGCTATCGATGCCGTTGAAAAAAATAAAAACATCTTAATAGAAGAATCTATGACAGATGCTCTTACTCATTTACCTAATAGAAAAAAGCTAAATAAAGTGATGATGACTTTTGCAAAAGAAGAGAAGCTATTTTCTTTAGTTATATTAGATATTGATCATTTTAAATTAATTAACGATACTTACGGACATCAAGCTGGTGATGAAGTTCTAAAATATTTAGCCAACACTGTTAAATCCATTGTTAGGAAGAACGATATATTTTTCCGATTCGGAGGAGAAGAATTTATTTTATTACTTCCAGAGACGAATTCTTCAGACGCTTATTATCTTGCAGAAAAAATCCGAACTGCAATGACAAATTCGATTAGCCCTGTAGGAAAACCTATTACCATTTCTCTTGGAATATCAGAATTTCCGTCCCACTCTCACTCCCTAGATGAATTATTTTTATTTGCTGATAAGGCCTTGTACCAATCAAAGTCAAAGGGAAGAAACCAAACAACAGTATGGTTAAAGGAGCATTCATTAAAATAAAGTCAGCAACAAGCTTTTTAACCGTAAGTCATACCTTACAAATGAGTGAGTGAAAGAGAGGTATTGTCCATTAATCATGTTAAATAGACTGTAGAAAAGAGGTGTCCAAAAAAAGTAAAAATTTTGGACACCTCTTTTGTTGAGGCGCGACTCTAGTTATTTTATTGCTATAGATAATAGTTTAAAAAGGTGTTAGAATATATGAAATTCATCTAGAAGGAGCATAATCATGCAACAAAAAATTTCATTTTCTACTTATGCCATCATTGGCACAATGCTGTTCGGGATGTTCTTTGGTGCAGGAAATTTAATTTTCCCGATCCAAATGGGACAACTCGCTGGCACGAATTTTTGGCCGGCATTAATCGGCTTCCTCATAACTGCGATTGGACTGCCATTTATGGGAATTTTAGCATTCGGTTTATCCGGAAGTAATGGATTACGTGATTTAGCAAGTCGAGTCCATCCACTATTTGGAGTCGTATTTGCGGTGGCACTTTACTTAACTATCGGACCATTTTTTGCAATTCCACGTACAGCAACAGTCCCATTCGTGGTTGGTTTTGAACCGTATATCAATCCAGTACATAGTAGTCTATATCTTGGACTTTTTAGCTTTGTATTTTTTGCGATTGTCTATTATTTCTCATTAAATCCAGCAAAAATTATCGACTATATTGGTAAATATTTAACTCCTGCATTTTTAATATTTTTATTCATCTTAATTATTATCGCTATTGTAAAACCAATGGGTCACTTTGGTATGCCTACTGGTGACTACAGCAACTTGGCCTTTATAACTGGTTTTAAAGAAGGCTACAACACGATGGATGCTCTTGCGTCACTAGCATTTGGAATTGTTGTCATTAATGCGATTAAAGGACAAGGGATCACTAATCCGAAAGAGATTGCGAAAACAACTTGGAAATCAGGCATTTTTGCTATGGTGCTAATGATGCTCATTTATGGACTCATCACTTATATGGGTGCATCAAGCGTATCGACGATAGGAGAATTCGATAATGGAGGCTTAATCTTTGCTGCAGTTGCCCAACATTATTTCGGATCATTCGGTGCCATTTTATTAGGAATTATTATCGTACTCGCTTGTTTAAAAACGAGTATCGGACTTATTACCTCTTGTAGCGAGTTTTTTAATGATCTATATCCAAAAATAAGTTATAAAATGTTTGTTTTAGTATTATGTCCTATGTCCTTTTTCATTGCCAACTTCGGACTTAACAATATTATTCAATATGCCGTACCCGTATTAATGTTACTGTACCCATTAGCTATTGTTCTGATTTTATTAGCTCTATGTTCATTTTTATTTGGTCATAAGCAAAGTGTTTACGCAACCGCAATGCTCTTCACATTTTGCGTAAGCTTCTTCGATGGCTATAGCTCGTTAGTCAACAGTTTGCCAGGCGCTTCACTGCCTTTATTTGAAACAATTAAACAGTTTTACATAGATAATTTACCATTTTACGATATTGGACTTGGATGGATTTTATCAGCTCTAGTTGGTACATTTATCGGTTTTTTATGGCCAACGAACGCCAAAAAAGCTCGTGTTCAATAAACAGATGTTAGAAACCAGCTTAGAGCCAAAGCTGGTTTCTATCTTTTCTCCTACATATTCCGTATCCCTTGGCAATACGGATTCTAATTAAATGTTTAAAAAGCAACCTAGCGTCTCCCAGGTTGCTTTTGCATTTCATATGTAGCGATGTCTCTCTCCATCTTGAAATAAACATCGCATTTCAATCATTTACAGCGAGTCCCCCATAAATGATTTAGTTATATTTTCATTAATAAATATATCCCACCCGTATATATTTACTAAGTTTTATTAAGCTAAAATTGATGCAAGTACTGCCTTTTGCGCATGTAGACGGTTTTCCGCTTGCTCGAAAATATATGAATTTGGTCCGTCAATTACAGATGTTGCAACCTCTTCTTCACGATGAGCAGGAAGACAATGCAAGAACATATAATCAGGTTTTGCATAACTAACAAGCTCATCATTAATTTGATAGTCTTTGAAATCTACTAAACGTTTAGCAGCTTCCTCTTCCTGCCCCATACTAGTCCATACATCTGCATAAACAGCATCAGCATTTTTCACTGCTGCAATCGGATCATTTGTAACAGTTACTAGACTTCCATTTGCTTTTGCAATTTCCTGCGCCTTTGCAATAATATCTGAATTAGGTTCGTAGCCAACTGGTGTAGCTACTACAACATCCATTCCAACATGAGCAGCAGCAATTACTAATGAATGTGCAACGTTATTTCCATCCCCAACGTATGCAATTTTTAATCCTTTTAGACTGCCTTTATTTTCAGCAATTGTTTCTAAATCAGCTAACGCTTGGCAAGGATGATATAAATCTGTTAAACCATTAATAACTGGTATAGAAGCATGATCAGCTAATTCTTTTACCATTTCATGCGAGTTAGCACGAATCATAATGGCATCAAGATAACCTGATAAAACGTGACCAGTATCTGAAATCGGTTCACCACGCCCAATTTGCATATCACGAGAATGCATAAACATCGCTTTTCCACCAAGTTGATTCATTCCAACTTCAAATGAAATGCGGGTACGTGTTGAATGTTTTTCAAAAATCATTCCTAGTGTTTTACCTTCAAGTAATCTTGGACATCTGCCAGCTTTTGTAATCTTTTTCAATTGTGTAGCTAAGCTAATGAGATTTTGAACTTCCTCGCTTGAATAATCCAATAGTGTCAACAAATCTTTCCCTTTTATACTTGACACTAGCTTTAGCTGAACCTCTTCTAATAATTTCATATAACGAACGCCCCTTATTTCGATTGATGATGTATTTCATTATACATATGTATATTTATTTAATCAAGTGTATTTTTATTATTTTATCTAAATATTTCAAACATAAAAATATACATAATAAAAGTATGAAAATAAAGGAATCACACGTATAAAATTGATTACAACGACTAATTGTTTATAAATATTCACCTTTAAGATTAAAAATTAATTTTCAATTCAAAGGCCATTACTATTAATATGCAAAACATTCAATATTGATATTAAATTAAATAATTTTTATTAATTTATTTTTACTTATACGTTTTAATTAAGTGCATAACAAAAAAGTAAATGAAGTGAATAATTAGCTTTCCTATATGACACATTACATATAGGAGGTGGATTAATGTCTAAAGTAATTGGTGTTGAACAATCATTATCAAATGTTGAAGCTGCTTTACAAGCAAAAGGATATGAAGTTGTTCAACTTCAAAGTGAAAAAGATGCAAGCAAATGTGATTGCTGTGTAATTACAGGCCAAGATGAAAACATGATGGGAATTAGTAATACTGCAATAGAAGGATCTGTTATTAATGCACACGGTCTTTCTGCTGAAGAGGTTTGTGAACGTGTAGACAAAATGTTTCACTAAATTAAAAGAAGCTGCCGAGGAGTCTATCTTGGGCAGCATCTTTTTTATATTAAATGTAAATAATTACTCAAAAACAATCTTATTTACCGCATCACGATCTAATCTTTTAATGATTTCTACGATTAACTTTACAGTGTTTTCGTAGTCATCACGGTGTAAGATAGATGCATGGGAATGAATATAACGAGTTGCAATACCAATTGCCATAGCTGGAACCCCGTTTGCAGTTAGATGAATTGAACCAGCATCTGTACCGCCACCAGGAGTTGAATCAAATTGATAAGGAATATTGTTCTCTTCTGCAATATCCACGACAAAATCACGAAGACCTTTATGACCAACCATTGAAGCATCATAAATGATAATTTGCGGTCCATCTCCTAATTTAGAAGTTGATTCTTTTGGTGTAATACCAGGAGTGTCCCCTGCTACACCAACATCTAATGCAAACCCGATATCTGGCTGGATTTTAAAGGTTGATGTTTTTGCACCGCGAAGCCCTACTTCTTCTTGAACATTTCCTACTGCATAAACAATATTCGAATGTTTTACATCTTTTAACTGACGTAAAACATCAATTGCAATAGCACAACCAATTCGATTATCCCATGCCTTAGCTAGTAACATCTTTTCATTTTTCATTACATTAAATTCGAAATATGGAGTAATCATATCACCAGGGCGAATTCCCCACTCAACGGCTTCTTCTTTTGATGTTGCACCGATATCAATAAATAATTCTTTCATATCGACAACTTTCTTGCGTGCTTCCGCTGATAAAATATGTGGTGGTTTTGATCCGATCACACCGATAATTTCTTCGCCTTTACGAGTCGTAATCGTTACACGTTGCGAAAGCATAACATGGCTCCACCATCCACCAACTGTTTGGAATTTAATGAACCCTTTTTCATCGATTTGGGAAACGATAAATCCTACTTCATCTAAATGGCCTGCAATCATAATTTTTGGCCCATTCGGATCGCCCACTTTTTTCGCAATCAAGCTTCCTAAATTGTCATATTCAATTTCATCAGCAAGCGGCTCGATATACTTTTTCATTACTTCTCGAGGTGCTCGTTCATTGCCAGCTATTCCATTTGCATCCGTCAACTCTTTCAACATCTTTAACGTATTATCTAACTCAGCCATTAATTCGCCCTCCTAATGATAGTCGTCCTTATTATACCTTTATTATTTCGGATTATGAAATATTAATATCCTGTTCGTTGACGCTCATAGTTTTTTTCATTTTTTGTAATATATGCGCCTATAATATCATCAAACGAAAAGCCTAAATTATACGCTAATACACCGTAATATTGCCATACTGCGCGATATAAATCCTCTGTTGGGTGTTGAATGAATGTTAAGATGGCATCTTGTGTACGTAAAAACCAATTTGTTAAGTCTTCCTTCATTTGAATTTCAGGCCATGCTTCAAGTGTCAAGCCTTTTTCATTTCCTAATGAAAGTAAGAAATGAATGGAGTCAACAAATTCCTCTAAAATAACTTCACGCTCAGAAGGTCCTTTCGTACTCCAAAATTTAAAACATCTTGTTTCATTTGCTAGCTCGGCAAGTTCAATCATTAAAGCTAGTCCTTTTTCCTTAAATACATCACGCTCAATGTTCTGTGTTTTTTCAATAAATGCATCTAATTGTCTTTGCATTTCAAAAAGCTGTTTAAATTCCATAAAAAATCCCTCATTTTCTTTTTAAAAAATGAAACTAATTGTCCCACTTAATCGTAAAGGATAATATACTGTCTTTACAAGGGGGAACTTACTTGGCTCTTCTAATATTTCGCTTACTTATTATCGTGTTAATCGTTTATATATTTTATAAAGGTGTACGTTTCCTTACTGATCCGAAACGAAAACTGGATGAAGCATATGAAAAGGGGCAATATTATTTTTATGATGATGTAAAAAATGTTCGAAAAAACTTTTTCATTTCTTATAAAGGTGCCCTTTTTGAAGGGGAAAAATATTTAGGTACAACAGAAGATGCATTTGAGGTCGTTTCAATTTTCGTCTGGGTTCATGATCCAATGAAGCTTCAAGGACTTACAAAAGAGGATTTTTACTATTTAGAAAAAGAAATTCAAATGAATTACCCAAAAGCGAAAATCAACTGGAAGAATCCTATCGAAACATTGATGAAAAGTCAGACGCCAGAGGGAAAATAGGAAAAGGGTTGTCTATCATGAAATCATATGTAATTAAATGATAGACAATCCCTTTTCACCTGTTCATTTTAGTATATCCTTAATGAATATTAAAATTCTTTAACGGGAAAATCACTTATTCTTAAAATTCAAGTATGTTTATTATACATTTTAGATTTTTAATGGAGGAAAAATAATAAAACCCCATTGCTGCTAGAAATAGTCCACTCTATCCCTATTACTACCGTCTCCTCTTAATACTTCTAGATAATGAATGGATCAGGCGTTATACTAACATGTTTGAACCCTTTGTCAATTATGTCGGAATTTTTGACAAGGTTAGCATTCCACTCATATTACTAATTAGTATTATATTGCCTGTTAATGTAACATTCTAATTAATTCTTTTCAAAAATTTCACGAATTTGTAGATGGTTCTTCACCTACTCTTACCACCACTATATGTTACACTTTGTATATTGAAACGTAGTTAACACTATTTAGAGGAGGCAAACAATGAAAAAAATATTTCTCTTGACGTGGGTCTTCCTGTTAGCAAGTATGAGTAATGCATTTGCACATACCCATTTGGAAAGTTCGACGCCACAGGATGGTGAAATAATCCAAGAACAATTAAAACAAATTACCTTAACATTCGGAACTAAAATCGAACAAGGTAGTGAATTTACTCTGCAAAATTCAGAAGGAGTATCTATTCCTGTAGAAAATATTTCAGTATCTGAGAATTTACTAACTGGAGATCTTACAAATCCTTTAGACAATGGAGATTACCAAATTAATTGGAACATTATTGGGGCAGATGGTCATGTAATGGAAGGAAACCTTGCTTTTACTGTTGATGTTCCAGTAACTGTAGAAGAACAAAATACGGTGGAACAATCTACAGAAGAGGTAGAACCACAAACAAATGTACAAGAAAACGAAGCCGTCAACGAGGCTAATCAAACGGGAATAGAAGAAGATGCATCTACATCATCCAATATAGTGCCAATTATGATTGGATTACTTGTTGTTATTTTAATTGGAAGCCTATTATTTATGATGAAAAGAAAGAAATAATACATGGCTGTTTTAATTATTAGTCAAATCTTATTATATCTTTGCTTTGCCCTAATAATGGGAAGTTTTCTTCTTTCTCTCGTGCCACAATTATATCGACCGAATATTTATGTTCCACACAAGGGACTACTAGCTGCTGTAGCAGGAATCCCTATTTTTTCATTTATTCCTGTTCTACAAATTATTGTATATCTAGTACCTAAAACGGGGTTTTGGAATACAGTACAATCTGTTTTAATGACCTTTGAACTGGGAATAGCATGGGGATTTACTTTCATTATCTCGATTATTTTATTTATTTTTTTATGTTTGTTTAATTATCAACAAAAAGTATTTCATAGTACTATTGGGATTTTCTTAACGTTTCTTTTAATCCTTGCTATTGGTTGGTCTAGCCACGCTAGCTCTATTGATCAAGTTTGGGGATTTATTAGTGATACGATACACTTCACTGCTGTTTCTGTTTGGGTAGGAATTTTAATTGTCGTTAGTTGGTTTTCAATAAATCATAGAAACTGGTTAAATTTCTTAAAATGGTTTACACCCGTTGCGATTGTTTGTTTTTTAAGTACATTGATAACAGGACTCATTTTAATGTCTTTTGTTGTTCCTGATTATATGAATTCTTGGTTGATTTCGTATGGACAAGCTTTATTAATAAAACATTTATTTATTATACCTTTACTTTTATATGCGGCAATTAATAGTATTTTTATTAAAAAAAGATTACGTAAGTCTACAGATTTCAATCCTAAACCGTGGGCAAAATTAGAAAGTGTAATTATTCTTTTCATTTTTTCTGCAACGGCAGTACTAGGCCAACAATCTCCACCTAATGAAGTAAGCATTTTGCCAGGTAATACTTCGAAGCTATTTACGCTTATTTATCATGGACAAATTCAGAGAGAAATGACTGTACAGCTTTCATTAAACGCTACAAGTACTACATTTATTGCTTTAGCTTTTTTATTCGGTATATTAATGATCATTTCCTTTATAAAACAAGCACCAGCAATCATGTCATTTTTCATGAGTGTATTACTCGTTGTTTGTGCTTACTTTTCATTGATTCTAAGTGTAGTTTAATAAAACGGTCCTTTGTCAATTGTTGGGGTGACAAACGAGAGAAGTAAATTTTTTAGTTTACAAGAATCACTTTTCCTGCCCCATCCATTGCTTACGAAGCGTAGCGAGGAAGCAATGGATGGGGCAGGTCGGCTCGTTTCATTTTCTCACCCAACATATAATCCTATTTTTCTATACATGTGTC
>JAEXYZ010000052.1 GCA_023405135.1 Bacillota bacterium
TGCTTGTAACAATAATAAGAATTGGACATTTTGAAAATTGATTGGAGTGAAGGGGCGACTCCTGCGGGAACAGCCCGTGACTCGAGACCCCGCAGGAGCGTAGCGACGAGGAGGCTTGAGCCGGGCCTGCGGAAAGCGTCCCCGGAACGGAAATCAATTTTCTCAATAACAAATAAACACCATTTTTCTTATAAAGAAAAATGGTGTTTATTTGTTTTGTCCCAGCCTCTTTAGCGATTTTATAAACTTTTGTTTTTCGTTATATTTAATTTATATTTCCGAATTTATCACAGCTAAATTCAATCGTAAATGCCTTTTCGGTAGTTATACCATTATATTTATAAATTCCTTCGATACGTATAGAATATGTTTTGCCCCCATCTAATAAAGAAGCTTGAGCAGAAGTTTGCTCCCATGTACCTTTTTTACTATCTAATTGAGTTGAAATATTATTAACTGCTACAAATAATTGACGGTCATGTTCTGCATTATATTGTGTTTCAAATTTACCTGTTACTTTAATCTTTCTCATCATGTCGGAAAAGGACATATAGATTGGTTTTGTCGTCTCCCCATTTGTATTCGTTACAGTTTCTTCAAGATATCTCGATAGTGCAGCTTTTTTTTCACGTTCCGTTGCTAAAAAATCTTCTACAATTCCATTCACCATTTTTTCATATTCTGCTGGTTCAACCCAATCAGACTCTTTAAAATATTCGATTGGAGCAACCTCTAATCCAAGACCGAGTTTCTTTTCTGTGACCTTTTCCATTATTTCCTCATATTGCTCATAATATTGCTGCTTTTGTTCCTCTGTTAAAGGTGTCGGTATTTTATTCGTATCAATTTCATTTACTTTATCTTCTTTAATTGGTGTCGTTACAGTGTTAGTAGTAGATGTATTTGACTTCTCATCACCTATATATGTAATAGCGAATAAACAGGTTCCAACAAAAAGTGCAATGCTTATTACAACAGGAAAAAAAGAATTTTTCTTTTTAGTTTGCATATTATAGCGTTTATTCATTTTTTCTATAACATTTTGCTGTTGTTGAGTTGTATCGCCAATTTTTAATTGTAATTGTCGTTTAATCTCATTCACTTGTTAACACCTCCCAATGTTGAGTAGATAACTTTACCTTCAGACGTTCTTTTGCCGATCTTAAACGATATTTAATTGTACTTTCTGATGTATTTATAATGTCTGCAATTTCGCGTACTGTTAACTCTTTAAAATAATATAGAATGATAACTTCACGAAATTTAATTGGTAATGATAAAACAGCATCCGCTACAATCAATTGTTCATCCTGCAAAATGAGTTGATTTTTTTGACGAATCGTTCCAGTAAAAACATTTGTTAATGTATGTGTTCTGTAACGCCAACTTTTTAAATAATCTTTACAACGATTAATCGCAATTCTTGTTAAATATGTTCTCAAACTTGATTGAGCTTGAAATTGTTCCTCTTTAATCCAATAATTAATAAATACTTCTTGAACAATATCTTCTGCAGCGTTCCAATCCTTCACGTAAAGATAGGTTAGCTGAAGTAAATAATCGTTATGTTCATTAATAATGGATTGAAACCTTGCATTCTCTAGTTGCACGATTAAGTCCCCCTTCCACTAATTAGACGACTTCGAAACTAGGAAAGTCTAAAAAAGTAGAAATTAAAAATATTAAGCTAAGCTTCTGTTTTTTTATTCTTACATAATACTCTTATTCTTCGAGCGATTGTTCAACTATCAATGTAATTGGGTAGATTAAATTACTTTCTACCCGAAATTGAAAAAGTATATAATATTATTAAAATGTTCAGTGTGATTTATAAAAGAGATAGAGAAAGAAACGGAATTGAAGAAGGGGGAAGCTAAATGCAACAATGCAATAAAACTATGCTCACTCCTGCAATAAAAATAATCGCAGCTAAATCTTTAGGAGTTGTATTGAAAGTTGAGTAACGTAATATTTGAACCTGTCACATCGTTAAAAGGAATCGGAAAAGAGACCGCTGAACATTTAGGTGAAATGGGCATTTTTACGATTAACGATTTAATATGGACGTTTCCATATCGACATGAAGATTATCGATTAAAGGATTTAGCAGCCACTCCACATAATGAAAAAGTTACGATTGAAGCGAGAGTTGAAAGTGTGCCTTCAGTTCTTTATTTAGGGAGAAATAAATCAAGAATTCAAGTAACTGTATTAGCTGGCAGACATTTAATTAAAGTTGTTTTCTTTAACCAAAATTATTTGCGAACTAAATTAACTCCTGGTGCCATCGTTACCGTATCAGGAAAATGGGATCGAGGCAGACAAGTAATCAATGGTACATCCATAAAATTTGGTCCAAAAACCGATACGGTAGATTTCGAACCCGTTTATAGTTTAAAAGGCTCTATCCATCAAAATAAATTCCGTAAATATATGCGACAAGCTTTAGATGTAGCAGGAGAAGAAATGAAAGAAACTCTTCCACGGCATTTAATTGAGCAATATAAATTACTATCCCTCGTAGATGCGCTAGAAGGCGTGCATTTTCCAAAGGATGGTGAACATGCGAAACAAGCGAGAAGACGTTTCGTTTATGAAGAGTTGCTACATTTCCAATTGCGAATTCAAGCTTTAAGAAAAGCGCGTAAAGAAAATGAACGAGGACTTGCGATTCAATATGATTTAAAAAAGCTGCGTGAATTTATTAAAACAATCCCATTTGAGTTAACAAAAGCACAGCAACGTGTCGTCAATGAAATTTGTAAAGATTTAAAAGAACCCCATCGTATGAATCGCTTATTGCAGGGAGATGTTGGTTCCGGTAAAACGATTGTTGCGGCAATTGGGCTTTATGCAGCGGTTACAGCAGGTTTTCAAGGGGCGTTAATGGCTCCGACCGAAATTTTAGCTGAACAGCATGCAGAATCTTTACGAAATTGGTTTGAACCAATTGGTGTGCGGGTTGCACTATTATCAGGCTCAACAAAAACGAAAGAAAGAAGAGCGATTTTAGAGCAATTACATAATGGAGAAATTGATATTTTAATAGGGACACATGCTCTCATCCAACCTGATGTCGTTTTTTCTAATCTAGGGTTTGTTATAACAGATGAGCAGCATCGATTCGGTGTTGAGCAACGTAGAATTTTAAGGGATAAAGGAATGAATCCAGATGTTCTATTTATGACAGCTACTCCTATCCCAAGGACTCTTGCTATTACTGCATTTGGTGAAATGGATGTTTCTATTATCGATGAACTACCTGCTGGTCGAAAACAAATCGAAACTCATTGGCTAAAAAATGAACAATTAAATTCGGTTATTTCTAAAATGGAGCAAGAATTACGACAAGGTAGACAGGCTTATGTAATTTGTCCGTTAATAGAGGAGTCAGATAAATTGGATGTGCAAAATGCTGTTGATGTATATGAACAGCTTGCAACTATATTTCATGGTCGATATAAAATTGGATTGATGCATGGGAGATTACATCCAGATGAAAAAGATGCAGTCATGCGAGATTTTACGGAAGGGAAAATAAATGTACTAGTTTCCACTACAGTAGTTGAGGTTGGAGTAAATGTTCCGAATGCTTCCTTTATGGTTATTTATGATGCGGATCGATTTGGTCTAGCGCAGCTTCATCAATTGCGCGGACGGGTCGGTCGAGGGGAGCACCAATCTTATTGTGTATTACTAGCAGATCCTAAAAGTGATGAAGGAAAAGAACGTATGATGTCCATGACACAAACAAACGATGGTTTTAAGCTAGCAGAAAAAGATTTAGAACTGAGAGGTTCTGGGGATATTTTTGGGAAAAAACAAAGTGGATTGCCAGATTTTAAATTAGCTGATTTAGTACACGATTACAGAACACTAGAAGTTGCAAGACAGGATGCAACAAATCTTATATATGACGAAGCATTTTGGCAAAGTGATGACTGTTGGCATTTACGAGAAATGCTAGAAGAGACAGGTGTTCTTAATGGTGAACGAATCGATTAACTAGAAGAACGTAACAATTTTTGTTGCGTTCTTTTTTTTGGATATGTATACTGGTATTAGTACCAAGTGCTAAAATTACATAAGTAGGTGACGAGTGACATGAAGCGAACAAAAAAAGAACGACAACGACTACTAACTGAAACAATCGAAAACAATCCATTCGTCACTGATGAACAGTTAGCTTCTCAGTTTGGGGTCAGTGTTCAAACCATTCGTCTCGATCGAATGGAATTAGCCATTCCAGAATTACGTGAACGAATTAAGGACGTTGCTGAAAAAAATTATGAAAACGAAGTAAAGTCACTTCCTTTAGACGAAGTAATTGGGGAAATAATTGATATTGAATTAGATAAACGAGCAATTTCAATTTTTGATGTAAAGGAAGAACATGTTTTTCAACGAAATGGCATTGCAAGGGGACATCATTTGTTTGCTCAGGCGAATTCATTAGCTGTAGCTGTTATTAACGATGAGCTCGCATTAACTGTAAAATCTAATGTTACCTTTTTAAAGCCTGTAAAAGCAGGTGATCGTGTCATTACAAAAGCAATTGTACTTGGACAACATAATGAAAAAAATCGAACATATATAGAAGTAGTATCAACAGTCAATAATGAAATTGTATTTAAAGGTGAATTTGAAATGTATCGCACGAAAGGCTTAGGTGACAATAATGAAATTAGCAATTGATGGTATGGGTGGAGATCATGCGCCAAAAGCAATCGTTGAAGGTGTATACCTCGCTTTAGAAGACTTCCCGAACGTTGAAGTGCAACTATATGGACATCAACAAAAATTACAACCGTTCTTAAAAGAACATAATCGATTAACAGTAATTCATTGTGAAGAAGTGGTTGAAGGGGAAGATGATCCTGCTCGTGCAGTTCGCCGTAAAAAGGATTCTTCAATGGCAAAAATGTTAGAAGCTGTTGAAGAAGGTCGAGCGGATGCTTGTTTATCAGCTGGTAATACAGGGGCATTAATGGCTGGTGGTTTATTTAAAGTAGGACGTATTGAAGGTGTTGCTCGTCCGGCATTAGCAACTACTTTACCAACATTAGATGGCAAAGGGTTTTTAATGCTCGATTTAGGAGCTAATGCTGATGCAAAACCAGAAAATATTGTCCAATACGCAATTATGGGTAATATTTATGCCCAAAAAGTACGAGGAATTGAGAAGCCTCGTGTTGGTTTATTAAATATCGGAACTGAAGATAAAAAAGGTAATGAGTTAACGAAAGCAGTATTCAGTTTACTAAAAGAAGCTGACTTGAATTTTATCGGCAATGTAGAAGCTCGAGATTTATTAAACAACGTAGCAGATGTTGTCGTAACAGACGGCTTTACTGGAAATATGGTTTTAAAAACGATTGAAGGAACTGCCGGAGCAATGATGTCGATGTTAAAAGAAGCATTTATGACTTCTGGTAAAACAAAATTTAGTGCTCTATTAATGAAAAATGAATTGAAAAATCTTAAAACAAAACTTGATTATTCAGAGTATGGTGGGGCTCCTCTATTCGGTTTACAAGCACCAGTTGTAAAAGCACATGGTTCATCGAATGCAAGAGCGATATATAGTGCAATTCGCCAAGCATCCATTATGGTTGAACATGATGTAATTGATGTGATTAAAGCGACAATTGCTGAAACAGGGGAGTAATAGAGGGACAGAAAAGGGGATACAAAAATGACAAAAATAGCGTTTATTTTTCCTGGACAAGGCTCACAACAAGTTGGCATGGGTTTAGAGTTTGTTCAAAATAGTAACGAAAGTAAAGCGTTTTATGATAAAGCGAATGAAGCATTACAATTTGATTTATCAAAATTAATGTTAGAGGGTCCAGCAGAAGAATTAACTTTAACGTACAATGCTCAGCCTGCATTATTGACGACTGGTGTTATGATTGCAGACAAATTAATAAAAGCAGGAATTCAGCCTGATTATACTGCTGGACATTCATTAGGTGAATATAGTGCCTTTGTAACTTCTGGAGCAATGTCTTTTGAAGATGCGGTTAAAACTGTTCATAAACGTGGGTTATTCATGAATGAAGCCGTTCCTGCAGGCCTTGGAGCGATGGCTGCAATTCTAGGTTTAGATGCTGATAGTTTAAGAGAAGTATGCGAACAAGTATCAGCACAAGGCGATACTGTACAGCTAGCTAACTTGAATTGTCCTGGACAAATCGTTATTTCAGGTACAAAACTTGGCGTAGAAAAAGCATCTGTGGCAGCGAAAGAGGCTGGTGCAAAAAGAGCAATTCCATTAGTAGTTAGTGGACCTTTCCATTCTTCATTAATGAAAGAGGCTGCTGTGAAACTACAGGAAGAAATTGAATCTATTACGATTCAAACTCCGCAAATCCCAATTATTAGTAATGTGAAAGCTGAACTTTTACTAGATGCGGAAGAAATTAAAAATGAAATGATCGAACAAGTATATAGTCCTGTTTTATGGGAAGATGATGTTCGTAAAATGTTAGAACTTGGTGTAACAACATTTATTGAATGTGGACCAGGAAAAGTGCTTTCTGGTTTAGTTAAGAAAGTGGATCGTTCGGTTAAAACATTTTGTGTATACGATGAAGCATCGTTAAATGAAGTAGTCGAATCTTTAAGGGGTGAGCAAATTGGGTAAATTAGATGGGAAAACAGCAGTCGTAACAGGAGCTTCAAGAGGGATTGGCCGTTCAATTGCACTTCAATTAGCATCAGAAGGCGCAAATGTTGTTGTCAACTTCAGCGGTAGTGAGCAAAAAGCGCAGCAGGTTGTAGAAGAAATAAATAACTTGGGAGCTAAAGCAATAGCAGTTCAAGCAAATGTAGCAGATAGTGAATCGGTTCAAAGCTTGATGAATGCAGCTCTTGAACAATTTGGCTCAATTGATATCCTTGTGAACAATGCAGGAATAACACGTGATAATCTCATTATGCGTATGAAAGAAGATGAATGGGATGATGTTATCAATACTAATTTAAAAGGTGTATTCCTTTGCACAAAAGCGGTAACACGCCAAATGATGAAGCAACGTGCAGGGCGCATTATTAATATTACTTCTATTGTCGGAGTAATGGGGAATGCAGGTCAAGCAAACTATGTTGCTGCCAAGGCCGGTGTCATTGGGTTAACGAAAACAACAGCACGGGAATTAGCATCTCGTAACATTTTAGTGAATGCAATTGCTCCAGGTTTTATTACAACTGAAATGACTGATGCACTTCCAGAAGAAATTAAAAGTTCAATGTTAGCTCAAATTCCACTAGGGAGTCTTGGTGAGCCAGAACATATTGCAAAAGCGGTAGTGTTTTTAGCTTCTGACGATTCAAATTATATGACTGGTCAAACATTGCATATTGATGGTGGTATGCACATGTAATTACTAATATCCTTTAGGATGTTGGATATTTTACAAAAAATATTATGTAATGCATAATTTTGTTTGTCGTACACTTTGAACAACTGCCTTTTTTATGTATACTATTTGAGGGGAGGTGACCGACTTGGCTACAGTATTAGAACGTGTTACAAAAGTTGTCGTTGATCGTTTAGGCGTTGACGAAAGCGAAGTGAAATTAGAAGCTTCATTCCGTGAAGATTTAGGTGCAGACTCATTAGACGTTGTTGAATTAGTAATGGAACTTGAAGATGAGTTTGATATGGAAATTTCAGATGAAGATGCTGAAAAAATTGCAACTGTTGGCGATGCTATCAGTTACATTGAAGGTAAAGTAAGCTAAAATAATTAGAGGCACGAATTTCGCATTTGTACAAGTGCAAAATAAGTGCCTCTTTTCATTGTGTCTAGCTGTGCAGGTTATCCTCGTGACGCTTCACCTCTTCTTGTGAAGGCAAAAAGCGTCTTCACATCAGAGGTTCCAGCGCTTGTCGGGTGTAAACGAGCCGCCTCCGCTTTTTAAGATGTCTAGCTGTGCGGGTTATCCTCGACAACTTCAGATCCTCCGGCAAGGGCAAAAAGCGCCCTTTAGTCGAATCTTCCAGTTGTTATCGGAGCTAAACGAACCCGCTCCGCTTTTCTTATAAAGAAAAGTTGAATTTCTCATACATAACAAGGTAAACTAAACGTTAGAATCTATTAGGAAGGCAGATTGTTCATGACTATAAGAAAAAAAGGAAGTAATAGTAAAATTGGTGTACTACCTGAAAGAGTAAAACATCAATTTGAATTTTTACAAGAGGAACTTAATATTTATTTTCGAAACAAATCTTTACTTTATCAAGCATTTACACATTCATCCTATGTGAATGAGCATCGTCGCAAACTTTTTACTGACAATGAACGACTTGAGTTTTTAGGAGACGCAGTTCTTGAACTATCTGTATCTAAATACCTTTTCGAAAGATATCCGCATATGAGTGAAGGAGAGTTAACAAAGCTACGTGCTTCAATCGTTTGTGAACCTTCACTTGTTATTTTTGCCAACGAACTAAATTTCGGAAAGTACGTCTTACTAGGAAAAGGAGAAGAACTTACTGGTGGGCGTGAACGTCCTGCACTTTTAGCAGACGTTTTTGAATCATTTATTGGTGCACTATATTTAGATCAAGGATTAGATACAGTAGTTGAATTTTTAGAACGAATTGTTTTCCCTAAAGTAGAAGTTGGTGCTTTTTCGCATGTGATGGATTTCAAAAGTCAATTGCAAGAAATGGTTCAACAGTCAAACAATGGAGTATTGCACTATGAAATTGTAGATGAAAAAGGGCCGGCACATAATCGTACTTTTGTTTCACGTGTTCTACTAAATAATCAAGAACTTGGAATTGGCCGAGGGAAATCGAAAAAAGAGGCTGAACAACAAGCAGCTCAAAATGCAATGGTATCTTTAAATCAGTCTTTGCATAAGGAGGAATAGTATGTTCCTTAAACGACTTGAAGTGATTGGCTTTAAATCGTTTGCTGATCGTATTGGTATTGATTTCGTTCCTGGTGTAACAGCAGTTGTAGGACCTAATGGCAGTGGGAAAAGTAATGTTACAGATGCCATTCGTTGGGTATTAGGGGAACAATCAGCGAAATCTCTACGTGGATCAAAGATGGAGGATGTTATTTTTGCTGGAAGTGATTCTAGAAAATCGCTTAACTTTGCAGAAGTAACACTTGTTTTAGATAATGAAGATGAACAGGTTGCAATGCCTTTTACTGAAATTAGTGTAACAAGACGTGTGTATCGTTCAGGCGATAGCGAATACTTGCTAAACAATCAGCAATGTCGCCTGAAGGATATTACGGACTTATTTTTAGATTCTGGTCTAGGGAAAGAAGCGTTTTCAATTATTTCCCAAGGACGCGTAGATGAAATTTTAAATAGCAGACCAGACGATCGCAGAACGATATTTGAAGAAGCAGCCGGTGTATTAAAATATAAATTACGAAAGAAAAAAGCAGAACATAAACTCGTTGAAACGGATGAGAACCTACATCGCGTATTAGATATTTTACATGAACTTGATAGTCGACTAGAACCATTGCAAATTCAAGCATCTGCTGCAAAAGATTATGTAAGAATGTCAGAGGAATTAAGAGAATCTGATATTGCTTTAATTGTTCATGATTTAACAACTTTAGATAGCGATTTACAAACTGTTAATCAAGAGTATGAGCAATTACAAAAAACAGAACAACAGCAGGCATTTGAAATTTCAAATTTTGAAGCTCAAGTTGATGATATTCGCGGCAAATTAAAGCTGATTGATGAAGTATTAGATACGGCTCAAGAGCAATTAGTTGAAGCAAGTTCAGAAGTTGAACGATGGGAAGGTCGTAAAGCTCTAATGAAAGAAAAGCGATTGAATGCTGAAAAGCAGTTAAAGCAGTTGCAAATTTCATTACAGCAAGCAATAGAAGAAGAAGAAGAGTTAACTGCAAGTGAACAGGATAAAAATCTTCAGTTTGCAGAAAAACAAAAAGAAGTTCAACAATTAAAAAATGACATAAAACAAATTGAGTTAACATTAAATTCTTCAGTAGTTGAAATTGAACAGGAAATTGAACAATCAAAAAATAAATATATCGATTTATTAAATGAAGAAGCAACTGTTAAAAATGAATTGAAACATATCGAGCAACAGCTTACATTACACGAAGAAACTGCTGAAAAAATGAGTGATCGTTCATCTGAGATGGCTAAGAAGCTTAAGCAAGTAAGTGAACTAAAACAACAACTTCAGTCGGTTTTACAAAAAGTTGAATTGCAAGTAAAAGAAAAACTCGAACAATATGAATTAATTCAAATGCAATTAAAAGCTGCTTCATCTTCATTTGATGAAAAACAACAGCTGCTATATCAGGCATATCAACATCAGCAGCAGCTTAAAGCACGAAAAGATACGTTAGCAGAGCTTGAGGCAGATTTCTCAGACTTCTTCCAAGGAGTAAAAGAGATTCTTTTAGCACGTGATCGAGGTGAATTAGCTGGAATTGAAGGTGCAGTTGCAGAACTAATACAGGTAGATGGTAAGTACTCAAAAGCAATCGAAACAGCTTTAGGTGCGGCTTCTCAGCATGTCGTTACTGAAACAGAGCAACATGCACAAAGAGCGATTGGTTGGTTAAAACAAAAGAGAATTGGACGAGCAACATTTTTACCAAAGACTGTTATGAAATCTCGTAAGCTTTTACCTTCTCAGCTTGCAGTAGCGATTGAACATCCTGCTTTTATAAGCCTTGCTTATGAGCTAGTAAGTTTTGATGAAGCAAATCGCAGCATTGTTGAAAATTTACTAGGCAATGTCCTTGTAGCTTCGAATCTTGAAGGTGCGAGCCAAATTGCAAGAAGCTGTGGCTTTAAATACCGTGTTGTGACACTAGAAGGGGATATTGTTAATGCGGGTGGTTCTCTTACAGGTGGAGCAACTAAGCAGCAATCTTCCTTATTCTCTCGTAAGGCAGAATTAGATCAACTGACAGAAAAACTTTCACAAATGGAAGCTTCTATCACGCAAGCTGAAAAATCTGTTGCTGCAGAGAAGGAATTAGTATCAGCCCTTAGAGAGCAATTAGAAACTTTAAAGGTTGAAGGCGATGCACTTCGTCAAGAACAAACGGAACACAGAGCTAAATTACTTGAAGTTGAAGTTGAAGAAAAAAATCTAAAGTTGACGGTAACTACTGCGACTTCAGAGCAATCCTCTGCAACTTCAAGAAAAACTATTCTTTTACAACAAAAAGAAGAAGCTAAACAGCGACTAGAGCAGTTAAAACTTGAACTGGATGACATAAATAATAAAGTAGAGCAACTCAGTCTGTTAAAATCAAAAGGTGAAACAGAAAAAGATCAACTGCGTGAACAATCTGCTCAAAAACGTTCTGAACTCGCTGTCGTTCAAGAACAGCTTAGTCAACTGCAAATTGCCACTGCTGAGTTGGCGTTAAAGCGTACAAAAGCAAAACAACAGCTTGAATCAATTACACAAGAAATTAAATGGATTGAGCAAAATGATAATGACGGTCCTTCTGATGAAGAAATTGAACACACTGTGCGACAATGGGCTTCTAAAAAAGAGACGTTAACGAACGAAATTCAAAAAAATCGTCAGGCACGCCAAGAGCATCAGCAAAAATTATCACGGCTTGAAGAAAAGTTAAAGGAATTACAACGTGTTCATAAAGGATTTATGGAAAGCTTAAGAGCAATTGAAGTGAAGCGAAGTCGAATTGAATTTGAAATCAATCGTTTACATACCCAATTAGATGAACAGTATGAACTAGACTTTGAAGAAGCTGAACAACAGGTGATTGATATTGAAGATGTCGACCAAGTTCGTCGTAAAGTAAAGCTTTTAAAGCAATCAATTGAAGAGTTGGGACCTGTAAACTTAACTGCTATTGAAGAATATGATCGTGTTTTAGAAAGACATACATTTTTAACTGAGCAACGCAATGATTTAATTGAAGCACAAGAGACATTACATGAAGCTATTAAAGAAATGGATGAAGAAATGTCTAGTCGTTTTAATGAATCATTTTCGATGATTCAGGCGCAGTTTAGATTTGTTTTCCGTGAATTGTTTGGTGGGGGACAAGCAGATTTAGTATTACTTGATCCTGAAAATTTACTTGAAACTGGTATTGAAATTGTTGCACAGCCACCAGGGAAAAAACTTCAAAACTTAAGCTTATTATCAGGTGGAGAAAGAGCATTAACAGCTATTGCACTATTATTTGCAATTTTAAATACAAGACCAGTTCCGTTTGTTATTTTGGATGAAGTAGAAGCGGCACTTGATGAAGCCAATGTACAACGCTATAGCGACTATTTGAAAAAATTAAGTGGCGAAACACAATTTATTGTTATTACCCATCGTAAAGGAACGATGGAAGGCGCGGACGTATTATACGGTATTACAATGCAAGAATCAGGTGTTTCTAAACTTGTTTCTGTAAAACTTGAAGAAGAAGCAGTACTTAGCAGATAGGAAAGTATAATTTTCTGCATAAGTCCAAATAAGGCTTATCGCTGAGAATTCTCGGTGATAAGCCGAATTTTCTAATAGGGTAAAGGAGCGAAAAGAATGAGCTTTTTCAAAAGATTAAAGGAAAAATTAATAGGGAATACGGAAGAGGAAAAAGTTCAACATCAACCTGAAGATGCCGATGTAGAACAATCGGTTCAATCTGAAATAGAAGAAAATGTTGAACAATTAGACGAGACTAAAGTCGCTGAAAACGTAGTAGAAACGATAGAAGAAGTAGTAGAAGCTGAAACTGATTTGTCAAATGAAGAGGTACTTTCTGAAGAATTAGTAAAGCAGGAGACTGAAAAGAAACCTTCTGCATGGTCAATTACACAAAAATTTAAAATGGGCTTAGCAAAAACGCGCGATTCCTTTACTTCAAAAGTGAATGATTTAGTGGCACGTTATCGAAAAGTAGATGAGGACTTCTTTGAAGAGTTGGAAGAAGTTCTATTACAGGCAGATGTTGGCTTTGAAACAGTGATGGAGTTAATGGATAAATTACGTTTTGAAGTTCAACGGAAAAATATTAAAGATACAGAAGGCATCCAAACGATTATTTCTGAAAAATTAGTAGAAATATATGAAGCTGGTGAAGAAAATATTATTGAATTAAATATGCAGCCAGAAGGTGAGCTTACAGTAATTTTATTCGTTGGTGTAAATGGTGTAGGAAAAACGACAACGATTGGAAAACTTGCACATCGTTTAAAATCCCAAGGGAAAAACGTCTTACTAGCCGCTGGTGATACATTCCGTGCTGGGGCAATTGATCAGCTTCAAGTATGGGGAGATCGCGTAGGCTGTGAAGTTATTAAACAATCGGAAGGTTCTGATCCAGCAGCGGTTATTTATGATGCAATCGGTGCAGCTAAAAAACGTGGAGCTGATGTATTAATTTGTGACACAGCAGGACGACTACAAAATAAAGTGAATTTAATGAAGGAGCTTGAAAAAGTTCATCGAGTTATTTCTCGGGAAATTCCGAATGCACCTCATGAGGTATTACTAGCACTTGATGCAACAACTGGGCAAAACGCTTTAATTCAAGCTCAAACATTCAAAGAAGCTACAAATGTAACAGGAATTGTATTAACAAAACTAGATGGTACTGCAAAAGGTGGTATTGTCCTAGCCATCCGTAATAAACTTCATATCCCAGTAAAATTTGTTGGACTTGGTGAGAAAATGGACGACCTACAGCCATTCGACGCAGAACGATATGTGTATGGTTTATTTGCAGAAGGTATTGAAAAAGAATTAGAGAAAATGGAAGATTAAGTATTTTTCAAGTTGAGGCTGGGACAAACTAAAAAACATCATTTTTCTTATCAAGAAAAATGATGTTTTTTGATATTAAGAAAATTGATTTCCGTTCCGGGGACGCGCATCCAGGGCTGGCCCTGCGCCTCCTCGTCGCTACGCTCCTGTGGGGTCTCGAGTCTCGGGCTGTTCCCGCAGGAGTCGCCCCTTCACTCCAAT